>CALZKX010000288.1 GCA_945788155.1 uncultured Flavobacteriaceae bacterium | reverse complement strand
GTATGGAGGTGCTTTAATACCTTGCATTCTTAGTGAAACCAATGCTTGACCACGATGATGCGCAATATGTTCGTAAATAAATTGGAAGCCTTTCTCCTTAGAAAAACTTGGTTGTTTAGGATCAAAAGGAATAACAAAAGTATCGTCTAAATTTTCAGCATTCATACTTTTGTAAGTTGCTGTAAGTGCATCAAAAGCTTCGGTAATTACTTTAATACAAGCTGCTTTTGAAGCACCTATTTCTTTTTCCATTTTTCCAATATTCGCAAAAACTTCTGGATCGGTTGGCATGGGTTCACCATTTATAAACATGTCTAACAAAAATTTTGAAGACATGCCAAGATGTGCCATTTGCTCACCAAAGCTTCTTACCGAATCATGAGGTCTAAACGTGTATTTATCTGCTGGCATAGCTTCAGCAATTTCTAAAGTATAGGCTTTTACACCATTAATCTCACTTAGATAATTATCAATTGGATTGTTATCTGTAGTTGATTTTTTTTCAACATTACTAAAAGCAAGAGAGCCTACTATTAATATACCCAATGCTAAATTGAAGAATGATTTTTTCATAATATGAGTTTTTTAGTTATGGTTAAAAATAGGCAAATTATTAAGTTATAAATAGCTGAAATCGAATTAGTTTCAATTATAAAAAGTAGTAACCCTATATTCAACTATTAAATTATTGGTTTTAACGAGAATATTGCTCTGCAAATAAAAACCTATTTATATTTACTACAACCAAAATAAGTGTGCTAAGATTTTACATTTAATTGTGTTAATTGTAAATGTATAAACCCTAAGATTCGTCTTAGGGTTTTTTATTCTAAAAATCTTGATTTTAGTTCTGCAGTGGGCATCATACACGAGTCTTTTTTGCCATACCAGTTGTATCTGTTTTTTGCAATATAATTATACACCCAATTTCTTATAAAAGGTGGAATGATATAAAAAATACAAAGCAGGTTTCTTGGAAAACCGAGTTTTGAGGCAATAGCCAATGCTGCTGAAGATTTCGTTTTCAAACCCTTTTCTTCTGAATAGAGTAGTATGGAATCGGTTTTTGAAATATCTATTTCAAATTGATAAATAAGTTCTTTACCAGCTTCTCCTTGTAATGGAGCAAACATAAACGCATTATTTGTATCATGCTTTATTACATAATTAATGCTAGAGTTACATAGGTTGCAAATACCATCAAATAGAATTAATTGTTTATGAGAAGGTAATTGTTTCATTTTGTTGATTCTACCAATTCCAATTGCTCTAAACTCACATTAGTCGTAAATAAGCCATAGTTTACTGTGGCTTTGTTTTTTTCTATTTTATCAATACTTCCAACTGCACGACCATCTTCCAATCTAACTCTGTCGCCAACTTTTAAAGTTGGTTTAGGTTTAGGAGTTTCTATTTCTTTTTTCTTAGCTGCTTTTTTCTTTTTTCGAATAACAGCAACTTTCTTTTCAACCTCTTTCTTTACTTGTTGTTCTTTTTGCTTAACAGTTTTTTTTTCTTTAACTGAAACTTTTTTTCGTTTGGAGTTTTCAATCTGAACCAATTTAAAAAGTTCAGCCATGAGTTCACGCTTTTGCTTGTTGTTGAAATACTTTTCTGAGAGGACGTTTACTTTTTGTCCCAAGTAAATAAGTCGTTGATTGCTGTCATACAATTCTTGATAGCTTTCAAGTTTCTTTTGGATTTTTTCATTGATAACTTCAAGTTTATCAGCTTCTTCCAATTTTTTCTGTTCGTTCTTTTTTAAGGATGCACCTGTTTTTTCAAGTTTGGAGCGTTCCTTTTGAAGTTTAGCAATGGTTGCATCAAAACGAACCTTACTGCGCTCAATCTTCTTTTTTGCTTTATTAATAAGATTAAACGGAATCCCATTTTTTTGAGCCACCTCAAAGGTGAATGAGCTTCCTGCTTGTCCCAATGCCAATTTGTACATAGGCTCTAAAGAACGCTCATCAAACATCATATTGGCATTAGCCATATATTCCCTTTCATTGGCCAATAGCTTTAAATTAGCGTAATGGGTTGTAATGATTCCAAATGCTTTTCTATCATAAAATACTTCCAAAAAAGTTTCAGCCAAAGCGCCTCCAAGTTCTGGGTCACTTCCTGTTCCGAATTCATCAATTAAAAAGAGTGTGTTTTTATTACATTTCTTCAAGAAATAATTCATTTGCTTCAACCTATAACTATAAGTACTTAAATGATTTTCAATGGACTGGTTGTCGCCTATATCGCTTAAAATTCTATCAAACAAACACACTTTACTGCGTTCATGCACAGGAATAAGCATACCACTTTGAAGCATTACTTGTAATAAGCCAACTGTTTTAAGTGTGATACTTTTTCCACCAGCATTTGGACCAGAAATCACTATGATTCTACTATCATGTTTTAGTTCAATAGTTTGAGGAAATGTTTTTTCTTTCTTTTCTAAATTGGTTAAATAGAGTAGTGGATGGTATGCATCTCGTAAATACATGGCACGTTCTTCTGAAATCTCTGGGAGAATCGCATTCATAGACTTGGCATATTTTGCTTTCGCAGCAATAACATCCATGGTTGTTAAAAACGATTGGTAATTTTCTAGTAGTTCTCGAGAAGGTCTGATAAAATTTGTTAGTTCTTTTAATATGCGTACAACTTCTTCGCTTTCTTCATATTCTAAATTATTGAGTTCCCTTGAATGTTGTAAAGTCGCTTCAGGCTCAATATAAACAATGCTTCCTGTTTTACTTCCACCCATAATAGCACCTTTTACCTTGCGCCTGTACATGGCTTTTACAGCTAAAACACGTTTATTTTCAACGACTGACTCACGAATATCATCAAGATATTCCAGATTGTGATAGGTATTTAAAGCTGATGCAAAACTGGAGTTAATTTTGCCTTTTAGTTTGTTGATGCTTTGTCTTAGCTCCGAAAGAAGAGGAGAGGCACTGTCTTTTACATCTCCAAAACGGTCCACCACTGCATCCACTTTTTCTATGAGCTCTTTGGTAATTGGAATATGCGACGTGTATTTATGTAAATTCGGATAGTATTCTTCGAATTTTTTTAAAAACTTTAATATTTCATTAACGGTTAATGAAATGGAAACCAGTTTTTTTAAACTTTGAGTTTCTAAATAGGTGTTTTCAATATTAAGTAACTGAAGCTCTTTTGTAATAGGGTCGAAGCCATGGTTTGGTATGCGGTTGTTATTATAAAAAGACGATACATATTCGTTAGTTAAATTTAAGCTTGCAAGTAGAGTTTCCTTCTTCTTGTAAGGCGTAATCTCTTGAACCTTTGCCTTACCCATATCTGTAATGCAATGCTCATTGACTTGTTGCAAAACGGTTTGAAATTCTAAATCTTGAAGTGTTTTTTGATGAATGTTAATCATGGCAATTTCCACGAAAGTGGAAAACTTATTATTTTATCTGCAATAGTAGGAATCTCACTAATTGTTTACTTAATTTTATTTTTAAGAGGAAGCAAAGTTACGTATTACAATTGAGATGTGGAATTTTTGGAGGTGTGCTTATTGGTTTTGCCAGTAATTTGTTGTGGAAAAACTAAAAGGATGTTTCCAGTAAACACTGATCAAGCAATAAATTATAAATGGCTGGTACTATATTTATTCCGTGCTGCTTTTCAATTCCGATGTTTTCTTTTTAATTCGGTTTGAGCGTTGGCTTATTAAAAAAATATTTTAAAATAATCAACTTGTAGAAAAAAGGCTGTGTACATTGAACACAGCCTCTTCTTAAATTAATTAGGGTTTTCTACCGACAAGTGTCGTTTACGAATTACCAATTGATACACACAAGGAATTACTACTAAATTCAAAATAGTAGCAGATAACAAACCACCCAAAATAACTACAGCCATTGGGCTTTGTATTTCACTTCCGGGTTCGCCACCTTTTAAGGCTAATGGAATTAACGCTAACCCTGTGGTAAAGGCTGTCATTAGAATTGGATTCAATCTGTCCAAAGCTCCTGTTTTTATCAACTGAAACCCTTGCATTCCTTCTTTTCTCAAATCTTCATAACGTGATACTAACAAGATACCGTTACGAGTGGCAATACCAAATAGACTTATAAATCCAATGGTTGCTGCAATACTGATGATACCTGATGTGAAATAGACAATTAAGATACCACCTATTAATGCTAAAGGCAGATTGATTAATACAACAAAAGCCAATTTTACATCTTTAAATTCATAATACAGTAACAGAAAAATGATAGCTATTGCGATGATTGCAGTTACCAAAAGTAATTGTGATGCTTTGGATTCGCTTTCAAACTGTCCGCCATATTGTACACGATAGCCTTCTGGCATATTCACATTGTTTGCAACTACTTCCTTGATTTCGTTTACTGCACCACGTAAATCACGACCTTGAACATTGGCAGCAACTACAATTTTACGTTGCACATCTTCACGATTAATGGTGTTAGGACTACTTACAGATTGAATGGTTGCCAATTCGCCTAATATGGTTTGACCACCATTTGGAAGGCTAATTAAGGTATTGTTGATGTTTTCAATATCATCCCTAAATGGTTTTTCATACCGAACTACCAAATCAAAATATTGTTGCCCTTCATAAATCTCACCTGCTTCTTCTCCTGCAAAAGCAATATCCACTTGCTCCATTAAATTACCAACGGTCATACCATAAGCCGATAGAATTTGGCGTTTGGGTTTGATACGAATTTGTGGCACTTCAATTTGTTGATCTACCGCAACATCTGCTAATCCATCAATATCTTTGATGTTTTGCTCTACGCTTTTACCAACTTCAAATAAGCGTTGCAAATCTGAACCAAAAATTTTAATAGCAATATTGGCACGCGTTCCAGAAAGCATATGGTCAATTCGGTGTGCGATCGGTTGACCCAAGGTAATATTTACTCCTGGTGCAATGCTTAATTTGTTTCGGACTTCTTCAAAAAATTCTTCTTTGGTTTTGTCATTCAAAATAAAGGGCACATCTATTTCTGATGCATTTACGCCTTGTGCGTGTTCGTCTAATTCAGCTCTACCTTGTCTTCGGGTAACAACGTCCACTTCAGGTAAATCCAATAAAATAGTTTCTATCAATTTACCTGTTTTGTTGCTCTCTTCTAAAGACATTCCTGGCGGACCAACCACACTAATTACCAAAGAACCTTCATTAAATTCAGGCAAAAAGCTTCTTCCTAATTGGGTTAGCACCAAAAGACTTATGATAAAGGCAATTACTGTAGTTCCAATAATGGTTTTTGGAATATTTGTGGCACGCTCCAAAAGATTACCATAGTGTTTCTGCAACCAACGCTCCACACGTGTACCTTCTGCTTGTTTATTGAGTAGTTTTTCATTATCCAATAAATACGAACACAAAATTGGTGTGACTGTTACTGCAACTATCAATGAGGTTAAAACAGACGTTACAAACGCAATACCTAACGGTTGCAACAATCTACCTTCCATTCCACTTAAAAAGAATAATGGAATAAATGATACAATAATAATTAGGGTTGCGATAATGATGGAACTTCTAATTTCTACAGATGCATCACGAACAACCGTAATTGTGGATTGACGTTCTGCTTTTGGTTTTTTTATGTTCTCTCTTAATCGTTTATACACATTCTCCACATCAATAATAGCATCATCTACTAACGCACCAATAGCAATTGCCATACCTCCTAAACTCATTGTATTAATGGTATAACCCAACCATTTTAAGATGATAATGGACACCAACAATGAAATAGGAATTGCCAGCAAAGAAATGACCGTTGTTCTCCAATTCATTAAAAAGATGAACAAGATAATCATTACAAAGAATGCTCCTTCCAACAAGGTTTGGTTTAAATTGCTAATGGAAGCATCAATAAAATCGGACTGTCTGAAAATTTGACTTTTGATGTTGACACCTTTAGGTAAAGTTGTCTCTAAATCAGCGATAGCTTCATCCAATCGGTCTGTTAGTTCCAGAGTGTTTACATCTGGTTGTTTAGAGATGGTCAGAATCACAGCGGGTTTTGCATTTAATGAACCATCTCCAATTTTATCGGCAGCTCCAATTTTGACAGTCGCAACATCCTTGATTTTTATGGTTTGTCCATTAACTTGTTTTAAAACTGCTTCCTTTAAATCTTCCAACGCATAGGCTCTACCGCTTCCCTTTATGATATATTGATTCCCATATTGGTTAATCACGCCTCCTGGTGCGTTTTTGTTTGCTTCCTTGACGTGTGCTACCAATTCTGAAATGCTCACATCATAATACTTCAACTTTTCTGGGTTAGCAAATACTTGGTATTGCTTATAATCGCCACCAATAACAACCACATTGGCAATACCACCAATGGCTTTAATTCGTGGGCGAATTGTCCAATCGGACAAGGTTCTTAATTCCATTGGCGACAAACTATCAGACGTTACGCCCAACAGCATTATTTCGCCCATAATGGATGAAATAGGTGCCATCGTCGGTGCGCCAATGCCTTCAGGTAAGTTTTCACGTACCTTAGGAATGCGTTCATTTACAATTTGGCGAGCACGATAAATATCGGTTCCCCATTCAAATTCTACCCAAACAATGGAAATTCCTGCTGCCGATGAAGAACGGATTCTTCTCACATTAGGCGAACCGTTTAAGGCCGTTTCCAGTTGATAGGTCACTAACTTTTCTACTTCTTCAGATTCCATTCCGTGCGCTTCGGTAAGAATAGTTACCGTTGGTGCTGTTAGGTCTGGGAATACATCGACGTTCATTGTACGTGCATAATACACGCCCAATACACTCAATGCAACCGCTCCCAATAGAATGAGCAATCTATTTTGAAGTGAAATTGATAATATTTTGTTTAACATTTTTTATTTTTTAATGTTGAATGTTGAATTTTTAATATTGTTCCCTTATTCATAATTCAAAATTCATAATTCATAATTTATTTAATCGAGCCTTGAGAGGTTTTAACGATAGACGTAAGGATTCTGATTAATTCTTCTACTTGAATCAGTAGATTTGAAACTTCGACATTCACAATTTTACTATGTTGAATAAGCCTTAACCAATATTTTGTTTCACGCGCTTCCTTTGACGAAATTGACATTTTATGTGTAAAATCACGTTTACTAATACCTGCAGTAGCTTCCTCAATATTTGCCCCTATACTTGTACCACTTCTTAACACTTGTTTGGAAAGCACATATTCCTTTTGAGCTTTCATTTGCGTATAGAGTTCTATAATTTGCAGGGCAAAATCGAAGGACTTGGTTAAAATGATATTGTCTTTGTTCATAATTTTTATAATTTTTAATGTTGAATGCTTAATGTTGAATTGTGTTACCGTAACGGTATTCATAATTCATAATTAACAATTCAAAATTGATTAATGTTCGTGACCGTGTGCAGGTGTGGAACCAGACATTGAAGCCATTTTAACTTGATACGCTCCTGTAGTTACAACCACTTCACCCACTTGTAAACCTTGTAGTATTTCTACATTCTCACCGTTACGCTTCCCTATCTTTACGGGTCGTCTTTCAAAACTCTCGCCCGAAAGCTGTACCATAACGGAATAACTGCCATAATTTTCTAATAATGCACTTACAGGAATCATTGTGTTTTTAGTAGCATCACCCATAGCGATTTGTACTTGGGTAAGGCTTCCTTCGGGCATATCTACACCTTGGTTTACTTCTGCATATACTGAAATAAAAGGCTTTTCGTATTCAACATCTTTTCCAATAGATAGTATAGAGCCGCCTGTTTCATTTACATTTACCCAATCTGCATTGTTGGTTTGATACCAAATACCTTTTACATTATCCATTGAAAGCCTGTATGAAGGACTTACCTGTGTTTCCAAAACTCTTGATTTATGTGTTCCTACTGCTATCAATGAAATTCCTTGTTCTACGTATTCGCCATTTGAAACACTTATGGATTTTATATAACCATCAAAAGGGGCTCTTATTTGTTTTCCACTTTCGGAAACTCCAGATGATAGCGTTTGGTAGGTTGATTTTGCAATTAAATAATTGCTTTCCACTTTTTCAAATTCAGATTTTGGAACTATTTTAGATTTGTAAAGTTCCTGTTTACGTTCGTACTCCAACATAGCTTGTTCGTAAGCTACCTTTGCTTTGGTTATTTCAGCATTTAGATTTTTAGCTGATAATCCTTTGCTACTTATATTTAAAAGAAGTTGTCCTCTTTTTACTGCGGTTCCTTCAGTAAGATTTTTAATAGCAAAATTGACTATTCCGTTGGTATTTGCTACAAGAGATTTACTGGAATTAGGAGAATGTTTCCAAACACCTGAGGTATGGATAACATCATAAATTTTACCGGAAACCACAGGAGCTGTTTGAAAATCAATTTTCCAAGCCTGTTCCTTTAAGAATGAGATGCCAGTTTCATCTTCGGCTGTTCCCAACGCTTTTATGGCTTCGTTTGCATTTGCATATACAGTAACATCATTTATCGTGATTCTATCTGAATAATTGGGTGTTTTCAGTTCAAAAACCAATTGATAAATTCCAGCTTCTTTAGGCTGAATTGCAGGCGAAAATATACCAGGTGATGAGGGTGCATCTACCGTATTTCTGATGCCATTACCATCTTTTATCAAGCTTACTGTTACCGAACCTTCACGAACGGGTTGGTGTTTATCCAGTACTGTAAAGTGGGCAGCGAATTTACTTCCATTGCCAACTATTAATGCAGGAAATTCTACAAACAGTTCGGTTTTATCTGTCCAAATGGTATGGCTCAATCGAGGAATTTCTTCTCCAACGTGACTGCCATCTGCGTTATGTGCGTGTGCATCTTCTGCCTTGTTTTTACAAGACATTGCCAAAAAGGCGAGCACTACTATAATATATTTCATGTGTTTATATTTAATGTTTTTTAACGGTCACATGCAACATTCATTTAATTATTTCTTTGTGCATTGTGGTTTCAGCAATGAATGTTTCATCTTTTGTTTTTATTTGAATTTTAATGGTCATGGTGTTCTGCACCATCATCGTGTTTATGGGTTTCGGTTTTTATTTCCATAGAATCTTTTTCTACTTGAAACTCTTCTTGTTCTATGGTTTCTTTTATATGATTGCCGTCAGCATCGTGTTCGTGACCGTGTTCTTCCGTAGTTTCGGTCTTTGTTTTTTTATCTCTACAAGAGGTTACGGTAAGCATTGAGCCTATGGCTATTGCGAATAGTACTTTTGAAATTTTACTCATTGCTAAATATTTGTTTTGGTATTCGTGAATCTTCGATTTCATAATGTTTTGTTCTAAAATTTATAATTGATGTTTTAATAATTGTGCTTCAAGCAATTGTAGTTCTTTTTCCATTATCAGCATTTTATCAGATGCATTTCGGTAAAACTGAAGTTCTACATAGTAATCCATAAACGAATATTCGCCCAACATATAGGCTTTAAAGAGTAAATCCTCACTCTCTAAATTACGCATCGTGGTTTGATACTCATTATATTTTTTATATAACAATTGATACCGATTATAGTGCTCTTGAAAGTTGAGATATTGTGCTGTTGTAACCACTTGGGTGTTGGATTGTTGATACTCGTAATTAGCTTGAGCAGCTTTCACCTTATTTTTACTATTCCAGAGAGGTATTGATATGCCTCCATAAAAACCAGAATAGTTATTACCGCTAACACCTTGATAATTATATCCTGCTGTGAGGTTTGGCAATACTTTATTCTTTTCCAGAGCTACCTTTTGAAAGGAAGCAATTTCATTAGCTTTCAATTCTTGAATAAAAGGATCTGTTGCTAATTTTTCTTGCCAAAGGGTTTCCATCGAAGTAATTTCAATAGTATCTTCAAAAATAGTTAGGTCAGTTTGAATAGGTTTTCCACCATTGAGTTTTTCGAGAGCCTTTATCACTATCTTCATTTCAGTTTCAATTTGCTCAACTACAAACTGTTCCTGAATCCAAGCTATTTTTGCTTTGTTCAAATCTAAAACGCCCACTTGCTCTTTGGCAAAAAGTTGCTCGATTTGTTGAAAAATTTGTTTGCTCTGTTCTTGTCTTATTGTTTCAATTGCTTTTTGTTTTTGAAGTAGCGAAAATTCAATACAATACGACTTTGCTTTAAGCAATACCTCTTGTCTTATCTTTAAAAAAGCCGTTTCGAGTTGTTGGGCTTTTAAATCGTTCCATTTTCTACGTGCAGCATAAATGGAAGGAAATTCAAAAGATTGCGAAATTTGAAGTTCGGTGTACTCTTCGGTCTCATTTGTTCCAAAAGGTAAATAATAACCCAAAGCCTGTGGATCTGGTAAATTATTAGCGCTTTTGTTTTCGAGTTGTGTGCTTTCAATAAATGATTTGTAGCTTTTTAACTCGATATTATTCTGTTCTATTTCATTGAGTAATTCTTGTGCACTTTTATTTTGTGCATAACTACCAATGAAAAACAGGCATCCGCAAATTGCGAATACAATATTTTTATTCATTGTTTATGATTTTTAGGTTTAATCTGAATTTTTAAAAAGGACTACTAACGCTGAGGCAAGTATTCCTAAACGATTAACCTAAAGATGGTGGGCCTCTTGAATCGAGGGATGAGAGGTAAGAATTAAAATAGTTATTGGATGGATGATAGACCTTTATTTTTTCGGCTTCATCATAGTTTATTAACGTACTATAATGGTAAAAAGATAACGGTTTAATTTCTTTCTTTTTAACATCGAGTTGTTTTATGCTACTTTCGTGAATTAGCAGTATTTCATTAGCTACTACGGAATGCACGTGCATTTCCAAGAACAAATCCAAAAATCCCTTGTTGGGACTTTCTTTTTTTGGAACATCGTGGTGATGGTCGTGTGAATGGCTATTGTTATACGCAACAGCTTTATGTGAATGCTCTACTTCGTGTTCATGATGCCAATGCGGCACAACCTGATGCAAAAGCAATAGGCTAAATATGCCCAGAAAAAATAAAGATTTTATGTTCTTGTGTTTTTGCATTCGGGTACAAATGTAATAATTTAAAAATTGGTTTTTCTTTATGATAACTAATTCTGTGCGATGGCAAGAAACAGCTCTTTTATTTTTTAGAGCTTTGGCTTTACCTAGTGCAGTAACACAATGGTCACTAACTTGTTGCAAAACAGTTTGAAATTCTAAATCTTGAAGTGTTTTTTGATGAATGTTAATCATGGCAATTTCCACGAAAGTGGAAAACTTATTATTTTATCTGCAATAGCAGGAATCTCACTAATTGTTTACTTAATTTTATTTTTAAGAGGAAGCAAAGTTACGTATTACAATTGAGATGTGGAATTTTTGGAGTTTCGCTTCGGTTTTGTGTATGATTAGTTGCGTGGTTTTGTGCTAAACTTTGCAAGTACACACCAAACTGAAAATCCGCGAGTCCCGATAGCTATCGGAATTCGTAAGTAGGCTTGTACTAGCAATTAATTTTATATGGTGTTACCTGCTTTTTTTTTGATTTTGAAGGCACAGATAAATATCCAAACTAAAATTAATAATTCAATAATTCGTTGATAAAGACCTACAAATTCTGATTTAAGATCAGAAATTAATAAAAATACAAAACCAGAACTCAGAACTCCTAAAGCTAAAGATGTAAAAGAAAGGTCTTTATAATTTGAGAATTTCTTCAACCCGATACCAGTTATTACAATACTTATAGGTACAAACGCATATATCATCAAAGCTGATAAATTATGTATCACTTGCGAAATACTTGGATTTATATATTCAGGATTGCAACCGCTGTCACATGGAAATATAGAAACGACAATCGTTCCAATACCATAGAATAGGCCAACTCCCAAGAACCCCATTTTTATTGCTCGAGAGGAAGGAAAATACTTAACTCCAAGAAAGCAAAAAAGAGTAAATAAGACACCACTTGGTATATATCCTAGGATTCTTAACCATAATCCGTATTCTGTATCTACAGCGTAAGTTTCGCTTATGTATTGGCTGGTAAGACTGTAATTATCGATTAAAAGACCTCCTATAAAACTGCTACTTACGAATAAAATTATACCTATTATTCCTATTAAAAATATTGTTTTATTGTTCATTGATTATTTTTCAAATTACTGGTAACGATTAAGATATCATTCGTTTTAATGAATTAAATTATTAAAAAAGCGAAGTTATAATTTTAAGGCTCAATAATCAAGCAGTTTTATGCTAGTGCCCAGAACTTAACTAAACTGTTGGTAATTAACACAATTTTATTATTCTAATCCATATTAAGTAATTTAATAGCGATTGTTTTTTATATAAAGTTAGACAGCGATCTTAAGTTTTTCACTTAATTGGTTCATAATCCAGAGGTAAGGAATGTGCAAATTTTTCATATGACCAGTATCCTTCATATAGTACATTTTTTATGGGATTTCCCAAAATTCCTGAAGGGTAAATAATTGATTTTTCGGCCAAAGGAATAATGTTGGATGCTTGTGGCAATGCCTCTCTAGGTTTACTAAAAACATTTCTTAAAATGTAACCTTCTTCTTCTTTTTCATTAAGGTAAACAATTCTTAAATTATCTTTAAATTGAAGATAGGTAGTATTGTTTTCTGTTGAAATAATATTAGTTGAAGCTATGTCCTGTTTATATAAATAATCAATGTATTTAGGAAGTTTTAATTTTCTTAATACCGTTAACGCCGAGTCTGTAGCATTTATGGGAGTATCTATTTTTCTTGAAAAATTAATTTTGACATTTGATGATGTCAAAATCTTTCTTGATTTGGTTATTTCTTGCTGACTTGGTCTTTCTTTATTTTCTTTTCGGATAAACTGATTTATAATGAATCCTTCTTTTTTTGCTGTATTTTTTAAAACGGATTTGAAAAAGTGTACTGGAGATCCATTATAAGCTATTAATCTATTTTTCCGCCACTTTCTTTGTTTGTTTTTTCCACCTTTTAATTCTTTAAAATACGAATACCCTACATATTTTGTGTACTTTTCAATTACTGAAAAATGCACCAAATCATAATATATGCCATAGCCTAAAGCTTCATTTTTTATATGTAATAGTTCACTGGCTTTTACGGTTAAACTATTTTTTTGTGCATCATAATCAAAAATCAGTACTTCAGGATTTAGTATTGTAGAAAGTTTTGAGAATTCGCTTGTACCAATAAATTCGCGTATAAAAACAGAAAGGTTATATTGCCGATTATCATTTTTCCTTGTTCCATCAATAACTACTTCATCTAATACAAATTCATCTTCTGTAAGGTAAAACACAATTGGCTTTGTGTAAGTAGATGTGTTAAGATCATATTTTATTGTTTTAAAGCCTATGTGCGAAATTATTAATTGATAAAAACCCTTCTTTATGTCTAGACTAAACTCGCCACTACTATTTGTGATTGTTCCTGTTGTGGTATTGTTTAAGAATATTGTTACATTTTCTACTGGCTTATTTTTAAATAATACATGTCCCTCTACATTTATTTGAGCTACTAAATTGCTAAACAAGAGACTGAAAACAAAAACAGAAATTTGTGATTTTTTCATAAGGGGCTATATTATGTAAATGTTGTACTTACTAATTCAACTTGGGAAATAATCATTTTGTTAAGGCTTAAGACTTTTATATTTTAGACTGCTTTTTTACAGTTAGTTGCAAAATTAAATATACAAATTGTTAGTAATTAATACAATGATTATCTAGTTATGTGTAGATAATTCTATTTTTGCCAGTAGAAGTAAATATCATGGACGTAAACATACACCAAAGCTGGAAAACACATTTGCAAGACGAGTTTAGCAAACCTTATTTTACTGAGTTAGTCAATTTTGTAAGGCTAGAATACAGGACACATCAATGCTTTCCGCCAGAAAAGGAGATTTTTGCAGCTTTTGAACATTGTTCATTTGATAAGTTGAAAGTAGTTATTATTGGTCAAGACCCTTATCATGGTATTAATCAGGCCAATGGGTTGTGTTTTTCAGTGCATGATGTCGTAAAGCATCCGCCATCATTGATTAATATTTTTAAAGAAATAGAACAGGATATTAAAAAGGCATACCCAAAAAGTGGCGATTTAACACATTGGGCAGCTCAAGGTGTCTTATTATTAAATACAACTTTAACTGTTAGGGCACATCAGGCCGGAAGTCATCAAAATAAAGGATGGGAAACATTTACAGATGCAGTAATCACATCAATTTCAAAAAAGAAAGAAGGTATTGTATTTTTGCTTTGGGGAGGATTTGCCAAAAAGAAAATAAAGCTTATTGATACTAAAAAACATCATGTTTTAACGTCAGGACATCCTTCGCCATTAAGCGCCAATAGAGGGTATTGGTTTGGTAATAAGCACTTTAGTAAAACTAACTACCTGTTGGAGACAAACGGCTTGGAACCTGTGGAGTGGTAATAGCTTTTGGAGCTTTTTTAAGCATTATTGGTTTATTAGCTTTGGCTTTTTTAGGTTTCGAAAACCTCTTAATTTTATTCGTACTAAAAACCAATAAAACGAAATTAATTGCTACTAAAATTAAAAGGATTAATGTAATTTTATAAATCATATTTTAGGGATTTGGGCTACATTGTTTTCGGCAAAATACAAATAAATTAGATGAAATGCAAAAACAATGTTAACATATGTTAATAAAGATAAATAAAAAAATAACACGAAACAATACGTATAACTACGTATATAACAATTATTCGTTGAAAACTCCTACTTATAGGGTGAAAAACCTTAAATATTGATTACCAATTGGTTGAAAGGTATTTTTTTTGGGATGATCTTCAAAGCCAAAAGTTTGTCTTGCACATTGTTTACGGTAGCTATGTCTAAATTACTCTGTGACCACTCGGTTAATTTCAGCCATTGTTGTACATCACCCAGTTTTTGATTGTAACGATTGGCAATAGTAACAGCAATTTTTGGAATGTCTTTAAATTCTATTGTTGTCTTATTTATAATATTTAAAATGCTTTTTAAGCATTCTTTTTCATTAGCTAAAAATTCTTCTCTTACAGCAATGACAAAACAAGGCCAAGGCGATGGACAATCGGCAATATGCCTAAAGATTTGAGAGTCAACCAAAGGTTTGGTTGTAAATTTTTCCCAAAGAAAATAATCGGCAGTTCCATTGGTAAGTGCTTCTACTGCGCCATCGAGGTTTTTTACAACTTCAAAACGTAAATCTGTTTCTAAATCCCAATTATTAGTTTGAGCATTGATATATGCCATTAAGTGCGAGCCAGATCCAAAACGGCTAATGGCTGCTTTTGTTCCTTTGATGGCATCTAGGTTTTTATAGGGAGAATTTTGACCAACATGAATTCCCCAAATTAATGGTGATTCTACAAACACTTGAACAATTTTGCATTTGTTTCCTGCAATAATGTCTTTAATGATGCCTTCGGTAAGTATGACTGCTATATCAATTTCCTTTTCACGAAGTGCTTCGCACATTTGCCCTGTACCTCCAAAATAATCTTTCCAGCGTAAATTGATACCTTCTTTTTTGTATTCTTTATTTTTAAGAGTTAAGTACCAAGCGAGGTTGAAATGTTCTGGTACACCTCCAATTCTTACAGTCTTTAAACCTTCGCTCATTTAAGAAACTAATTTATTTAGAGTGTATTTTATAAGTTCTTCGACAGCCTTTTTAGAATCTTTACTAAAGGTTCCGTTAGGTCTATTGGCTATAATAGCATTTAAAGAGCATGCATGGTGACCTAAAAGTTTTGCTAAACCGTAAATGACTGAAGTCTCCATTTCAAAATTGGTGATTTTTATACCATTATAATTAAACGAATCCATTTTAGCATTCATCTCATCATCAAATAATGGCAACCTAAGCACACGTCCTTGTGGACCATAAAAACCACCAGCTGTTGCAGTAACACCTTTATATACTTTTGAGCCATCCAATAAATTTTCAAGCTTTTCGCTATTGCCAATTATTACTGGTCTTGCTTTGTCCTTATGCCAATTGGTATGACTTATGAAAGCATCTTCGATCTCTGGATTGCAAATGGGATCTATTTGATAAAAGTGAAGCATTCCGTTTAAATCCAAACCATGTGTGCTTAACACAAACGAATCTACGGGAACATCGCCTTGTAGAGAACCAGAAGTGCCAACTCTAATAATATTCAAGGATTTTAAATCTTTTTTTACCTCTCGTGTTTCTAAATCAATATTTACCAAAGCATCCAACTCATTCATGACAATATCTATATTATCTGGGCCAATTCCAGTGGACATTACCGTAAGCCGTTTACCTTTATAAGTGCCTGTATGTGTTTTAAACTCGCGTTTTTGAGTTTCAAATTCTATGGTATCTAAATGTTTGGATATTTTTGCTACACGATCTTGATCGCCTACAAAAATAATGGTGCTTGCAATATGCTCTGGTTTTAAATTAAGATGATATACACTACCATCGGGATTTAAAATAAGTTCGGATTCTTTAATTGGCATTGTATACTGTTTTTATAAGTTTGTTTTCTTTTGTGTTAAATTGGTACTCTAAGCGTTTTACACCTCCAAATTTAATATCATTTTTAATTTCACTTGAAAAATTATGTTGATTTAATAATGCTTCATGGCCTTTACGGTTTAATACTAATTGGTCTTTTTTTTCTTCAAGAAAGATACTTAAATTATCAATCATACGCATTATTTGAATATCTCCATAACCATAATAGCCTTGATAGTTTAAGACATAACCTAATAAGTGGTGCTTAGATTTTACATGATTATCTCTGGTAATCTCTAAAATATGTTTTTCGAGTCTATCTAAACCATTTTTTGAGTTTGGAAATCGTTTCAAATGCGCTTTTAGGCAACTATTTAAATACTTAAACGATGAGCTTTTTGTTATATATGGCTTTAATAGATTATGATCTTTTCCACAATATGTTTTCCAAATTGAAGAAGCTAAATCAATATCAGATTCCCCTAGTTCAACCTTACTTTCGTAATGATCGAGTAATTGATTTTCATTTAATTCGGATAATCCTTTAAAATCTGTTTCTCCTTTTATTCTACCACTACAAACCAAAAACAATGGCAACTTAATCTTTTTTTGTTGCAATAAACTTATAGCTGCAATAAGGTTTATATGGCAAAACAAATCATATTCAAACCATAAAATTATTTTAGAGTACTTATTTACATCGTTAAGTATTTTTAAGCCTTCATGAAATTCGTATTCATCGAGATCTATGTTATAGAATTTAATTAGAAAAGCGCGCCTTGTTTCTACAAACTCAACAGTATCAATTTGCTCAACGGTTGACCCTTCACATAACATTTCATGCCAAGTTAAAAAATCACCAGAAAAGTTTAATTCTTTTAAGTAATTGGTTAAGCTAGAACCGTTAGTTATATGAAGAATTTTACTTGACATTATTACCCACCTACACGCTTAACATTAAAACCTTTTTCCTTAAGAAGTGCCATTATTTTATCGCGGTAATCACCTTGAATAATAATTTTGTCATCTTTAAAGCTACCTCCAACACTAAGTTTGGTTTTTAATTCTTTAGCTAACTTTTTAAAATCCTTGGTTGCACCATTATAACCTTCGAGAATGGTTATTGGTTTGCCTTTGCGTTTTTCGTATTTACAAATTATTGGGTCATCCTGTAACCAAATAGAATCCTTTTTACTGGTTTCTTTAGTAGATTCAGATGCTTTATGATCTGGAAACAAATTTTTTAGTTGTTCTTGTAAATCCATTTTTCTTTAGTTTTCAGCCTCAGTTTACAGTCGCAGAAATCAAATGAATAAGCACTGAAAACTGAGACTGTGACTGAATACTATTTTATCAAACCTAATTCCATTAAACGCTCGTTTAAAAATTCGTTTGCGGTAATATCATCAAACTGCTTTGGGTGCTCATCATCAATACAGCTTTCCAAAACATCTAATTTCATACTGTTAACCGGATGCATAAAAAAAGGAATTGAATAACGAGAAGTTCCCCAAAGTTCTCTTGGAGGGTTTACCACTCTATGAATAGTTGATTTTAATTTGTTGTTGGTATGTCTGGAGAGCATATCGCCAACATTAATCATAAGTTCATCAGGCTTTGCAATGGCATCGAGCCATTCGCCATTATGATTTTGCACTTGCAACCCACGACCTTGGGCTCCCATTAACAAAGTAATTAAATTAATATCTCCATGTGCAGCAGCTCTAACAGCATTTTTTGGTTCATTTTTTATAGGAGGATAGTGGATAGGTCTTAATATGCTGTTTCCGTTAAAAATATATGCATCAAAATAAGTTTCTTTTAGGCCTAAATGAAGCGCTAAGGCACGAAGTACATATTTTGCTGTTTTTTCAAGCATTTTATAGGCTTCTTTTCCAATAACATTAAAGGCTGTAAGTTCATCAACAATAACATTTTTATGGTATTCGGTTTCCAATTCAGGGTTATTTTCAACATACTGACCAAAATGCCAAAACTCTTTTAAATCACC
The DNA here is from genome assembly GCA_945788155.1 of uncultured Flavobacteriaceae bacterium. Taxonomy (GTDB): domain Bacteria; phylum Bacteroidota; class Bacteroidia; order Flavobacteriales; family Flavobacteriaceae; genus Pontimicrobium. The sequence continues at coordinate 4,158 of CALZKX010000288.1, read as the reverse complement.
TTCTTTTTTGCCTTTTGCACTTTCTTTACCAAACGACACGTAACCACGTTGTCCACCAATGCCAGGAATTTCATACTTTCTTTTAAGCTCTAACGGAAGGTCAAAAAAGTTTTTCACTTCCTTATATAGATTTTTAACTAGCATATCATCTAAAAAATGACCTTTTAGTGCTACAAATCCAATATCTTCGTATGCTTTGCCAATGTCATTTATAAATTTTTGTTTTGTTTGTGGATCTTCCGATAGAAAATCTTGAAGATTTACACTGGGTATCTTATTCATTGTCTTAAAAAATTACACATAATAGAAATGCAAAGATAGCGAAAAAGGGTACTAAATATTGTTTACCATAATAAATATCTACCATATAACTTATTAAAAACTAAATAATCGATGAAATTTGTACAATAGCAAAAATCTTACTACCGTTACCTTATTTTTGCTACTTTTGATTAACAATTTTTTTTGATGGGCAAGACAACAAATACGGTTAGAAATATAAATTACGATAAAAAGGGTTTGCGCCGCAATACGCTTATTTCACTATATAAGAATATGCTAAAACCTAGAATGATAGAAGAGAAAATGCTTATCCTGTTGCGGCAAGGGAAAATATCAAAATGGTTTTCGGGAATTGGGCAAGAAGCCATATCTGTTGGAGTCACAATGGCTTTAAAAAAAGACGAATATATTTTGCCAATGCATCGCAATCTTGGTGTTTTTACTACTAGAGAGATCCCTTTACACCGCTTATTTGCTCAATGGCAAGGAAAGGCAAGTGGTTTTACAAAAGGCAGGGATAGGTCGTTTCATTTTGGCACGCAAGAATATAATATTGTTGGCATGATATCGCACCTTGGACCACAGTTAGGTGTAGCAGATGGGATTGCGCTTGCCAATCTTTTAAAAAAGAACAACAAGGTTACAGCAGTATTTACAGGAGAAGGCGGAACAAGTGAAGGCGATTTTCATGAGGCATTAAATGTAGCGTCTGTCTGGAAACTTCCTGTGATTTTCTGTATTGAAAACAATGGTTATGGCTTATCCACACCAACATCGCAACAATATAATTGTAAGCATATAGCAGACAAAGGCAAAGGTTACGGAATTGAATCATTTATAATTGAAGGCAATAATATTCTAGACGTTTACTCAAAGATTTCAAAATTAGCTGAAAGCATTAGAAAACGCCCAAGGCCAATACTTATTGAGTTTAAAACCTTTAGAATGCGTGGTCATGAAGAGGCGAGTGGTACAAAATATGTCCCAAAAGAGTTGATGGATCAATGGGCTTTAAAAGATCCTTTGGTAAACTATCAAGCTTATCTAAAAGAAGAAGGTATTTTAACTGAAAAGGACGAAGTAAAAATTAAAGAAACCATTATGAAGGAAATTCATGATGGCTTGGAAAATGCCTATGCCGAAGAAGCGATAACTCCTAATTTAACTAATGAGCTAAATGACGTTTATAATACATTTAAATATCAGGAAGTTACACCAAATGATGAAACTAAAGAATCTCGTTTTGTTGATGCTATTTCTGAAGGTTTGAAGCAGTCGATGCAAAAGCATAAAGATTTAGTAATTATGGGCCAAGACATTGCCGATTATGGTGGTGTTTTTAAAATCACCGAAGGTTTTTTAAAAGCTTTTGGAGAAGAACGTGTTAGAAACACGCCAATATGTGAATCTGCAATCGTAGAAGTAGGAATGGGATTATCTATTGCAGGAATAAAAAGTGTTGTTGAAATGCAATTTGCCGATTTTGTGACTTCGGGTTTTAATCCTGTAGTTAATTATTTAGCCAAATCGCATTATAGATGGAACCAAAATGCCGATGTAGTATTAAGAATGCCTTGTGGTGGTGGTGTGGCTGCTGGCCCTTTCCATTCACAAACAAACGAAGCTTGGTTTACCAAAACTCCAGGTTTAAAGGTTGTTTATCCTGCGTTTCCATACGATGCCAAGGGATTACTTGCCACCGCAATTAACGATCCAAATCCTGTTTTGTACTTTGAGCATAAAGCACTGTATAGAAGTATTCGTCAAAATGTGCCAATAGATTATTATACCTTGCCTCTTGGCAAAGCTTCGATACTTAGGGAAGGCACAGATGTTACTATTATTTCTTATGGAGCAGCTGTACATTGGGTGCTTGAGACCTTAGACAATAACAAGGATATCAATGCAGATGTCATTGACTTACGAACTTTACAGCCATTAGATACTGAGACCATTTTTATTTCAGTTAAAAAAACAGGTCGTGCAATTATTTTACAGGAAGACTCATTGTTTGGTGGCATTGCATCTGATATTGCTTCGATGATTATGGAAGAATGCTTTGAGTATTTGGATGCACCAGTAAAACGTGTTGCAAGTATAGAAACACCTATTCCGTTTATTAATCAGTTAGAAGAGCAATATTTACCAAAAAACAGATTTGAAAGTGAATTGAAAATTCTTCTAGCATACTAGTTTTGTTACAATGAAATACGTAGAAGCCTTTATAAATGCGATAGCAGGAACACTAGATTGGACATGGCGCTCAATAATTTTTGATGTGTCTTGGTATAATAACTATTTCTGGGGACTCATACTAATTTCTTTGATGGCTTGGGGATTGGAACTGCTTTTCCCTTGGAGAAAAAATCAATCAATTTTCAGGAAAGACTTTTGGTTGGACGCTTTCTATATGTTTTTTAACTTTTTTATTTTCGCTATTGTTATTTCTGGAGTTTATAGCATTCTTGAACTATGGTTTGGGAGTTTTGGTCTTTCAGTAAAATCTTTTGCGATTCTCGATATTTCTTCTATGCCAATGTGGATCCAATTGGTAATTTTCTTTTTGGTATTGGATTTAGTACAATGGTTCACACATGTTTTATTGCATAGGTTTAATTTTTTATGGCGTTTTCATAAAGTACACCATTCGGTTAAAGAAATGGGGTTTGCAGCTCATTTGCGTTACCATTGGATGGAAAACATTTTATATAAACCTCTAAAGATATTTGGAGTGATGTTACTTGGAGGTTTTGAACCTGAACAGGCTTACATTGTACATTTTGCAGCAATTGCCATAGGACACTTGAACCACTCAAACATAAAACTTAGTTATGGGCCTCTAAAGTATATATTTAACAACCCTGTAATGCATTTGTACCACCATGCCTATGCGTTGCCAAAAGATAGGTTTTATGGTGTTAATTTTGGCATTAGCCTAAGCTTGTGGGATTATATTTTTAAAACCAATTATGTTCCTGAAGATAGTGGCAAGATTGAATTGGGTTATGAGGGCGATAATAAGATGCCAAAAGGGTTTTTTAAACAGTTGTTTTATGGTTTCAGAAAGGATGATTAGTCAATGGCCATTATGAACGGAATAAAATGGAGTGAAGAATCTCAAATGTTTTTTGGCATTTGTTATTTTAGAATCTTCGTTACACTCAGAATAACAGGTGTTACTGTTGTTTTGAACATTTATGCTGCTTTAGATTCTTCGCTTTAATCAGAATGACAGTATAAAAAAAGCCAGCTAAATGGCTGACTTTCTTATTATACCAAAAGTGTTTTAAAATGAGACGAAAGAAATTAAATTATTTTTTAGCTAATCAAGAAATAAAATCAATAGCCATAGCTACGGATATTTTTTATAAAGAAGAATAGCTGAAAAAGAAATGATTTATTTGGCTTATTTTGAGATACTTTTGGTATTATATTTAAACACTAATACTTATGTTCCTGCTTGAATATCTTTAGCTATTTTTTCTACCTCATCAAGAACTCTTAACAGGTTGCCGCTCCAAAGTTTTTCTATTTGCTCTTCGGTGTAACCTCGTCTAACCAATTCTAGTGTTACATTAAAAGTTTCGGAAGCATCGTTCCAGCCTTCAACACCACCACCACCATCAAAATCACTACTAATGCCTACGTGTTCTAATCCCATTTTCTCAATCAAATAATCAATATGATCAACAAAATCTGATACATTTACTTTCTCTGGAAAATCAGGTATTTTTTCAATTTTTTCATCAACAATCTCCATAACTTTGCTTCTGTTTTCCATGAATGCATTTTGTTCTTCTTCGGTTAATTTCCCGAAATCGGCTCTACTTGTAATCCATTTAATTCCCATAGAATCGGCTACTTGCATTTGAATGT
>CALZKX010000287.1 GCA_945788155.1 uncultured Flavobacteriaceae bacterium | reverse complement strand
TAATATTTCACGTCCATTAATTCAGGAAAATTATGCAACAAAAATTGGAGATATGACCAACAAATTGATTCAAGAATTATTTAGGGATTATATATGGAGAGAAAAATTGGCTATGGAAGCAAAACAAGAATTTAACGATTTCAAATTTGATGTGGTACGTCCTTTTTTAGCTAAACATGGCATCTATGATAACAATCTTGCTTATAATGATAAACCATATAGTTTTAATTCACTTGATGAAAATGGAACTGTATTAGATATTAACAAATTAAGAGCTCAATATGGCACTATTGAATTTGATCAAATTCTTTATGGTTTAAGACATTCTGCTTCTTGGTATTTACACGTTTTGGACAATCAGCTATTAGCCAATAAAAAATTAAATGATGCTCTAATTGCTTTTGTAAATGAAGATTTTGAAAAATTAGGAAGCATCGAACCATTGAAATCCTATTGGTAATTAAATTATGATAATATATATTAAACAAATTAAAAAAAAATTATTATTTACCTTATAGGAGTGAAAATGAAACGATATGATTAAATTCTTTAGAAAAATTAGACAACAATTGCTCTCTGAAAACAAGTTAAGCAAATACCTCATTTACGCTATTGGTGAAATAATACTTGTCGTTATTGGAATTTTAATTGCAATCTCAATTAACAATTGGAATGAAGGGCGAAAATCTGCAGATCAAGAAACATTATATCTCAATAGACTATTATCTGAAAACAAACAAGACATAGTTGCCTTTAACAACAATATTAAAGAATTGCAAAAAGGTATAGAAAGTGTTGAAAACTTTTCCAAAGCATTAAAAAATGATGCTATAGACGATTCCACATTAATTAAAAGTGCCAATGACTATTTTAAGTATGGTAGCATCTACCCTATTTTTTATTCCTCCAATTCCACTTTTGATGATTTATCTAGCACAGGAAACCTAAAAGTAATCACAAATACCAATTTAAGAGACAGTATTGTACAACACTATGCAAACCATAAGTTTGTTGCCGAACGTATTAAAATCGCCATTAGTTGGGCACTTCCTTTAGATGCGCCTTTTACACATGAAAATGACATTATGAAATTTGAACCCAATACAGCCTTTTTATTTCCTAAACAACCCAAAGGCTTGCGGGCTAAAGAATTAAGAAATAAGAAAGTAGCTTATATAAGTAATGCAGCAGCACATTATTGGATTAATATGGATGCTATAATTCATTTGAATAATTTAATAGATAAAACCACAGTGCTTATTACCAAATTAGAAAATGAATTAAACATTAAATAAAACTTAATTCATGATAAAATTCTTTAGATTATCGAAACAAAATTTTGTAAAACAAAATCAAATGTCCAGTAGATATTTGTTAGAGATAGCCGCTTGCTGGCATGTTAAAAGAATAAATTAAAACTATTAATTCTGCGGATGCTTTTACCTTAAAACAGGAATAGGTTAGTACAATACTTATTGTTAACCCTAAGTAAAATTATGACAACTACCCTAATTACAACCTCTATAATTTATTAATCTTGGCTTTCTAATAAAAAAAGGCGAACTTAGCTTAGATAAACCCTTTGAATTAATTAATGTCATGAAAAACATCATTTTCATTACACTATTATTGCTGTCCTACAATTCTTCTAAATCACAGACTCTTGATCAGGATAATTACACATCTGTAATAAGCGATACAAATTTCAGCATTAACTTTACAAATAATGATGATGGGCAATCATTTACTGCCGGAATAACAGGAAATTTAACCAGCATAAAAGTAGTAGTATTTGCTGAAGATGTTTTAAATTTTTGTACCTCAGGAGATGAAACTGTTTTAGCAATGGAATTACATTCTGGTGATGGTTTTGGAGGTTCGGTTTTAGGCACAAGCTCAAACGTAACAGTTGTTGATGGTTACACTGCTTTAACCGAATTTATTTTCCCTTCACCAATTCCAGTAGTTTCTGGCTCTATGTACACCTTTGAGGTTAATATTGTAACTGAAAACTGTAGTTTTCTATATACTAATTTAGAAGCTGTATTAAATGGCAACTACCTTGGTGGAGTTGGATATAATGCTGGTTTGGCACACACATCTGAAATTCTATTTCAAACATTAGTTAATAGCACTTTAAGTATTGACGAAAATGGACTAGAAAAAATAACGAACATTTATCCAAATCCTGTACAAGGCTTTCTTTATTTACAAAATTTTAAAGCTCTAAAGTCTATAAAAATTTACAATACACTTGGGCAGTTAATATTGGTGACTAAAGATGAAAAAATAGATTTTAGAAAACTGAGCAAAGGCATCTATTTTTTAAAAATAGAAACATCAAGTAAAAAAATGAGCAAAAAAATAATTAAACAATAATTTCTATAGATTATCCAACTGGTTGCTCGTATTATCCTCACTAATAGTCCAAAAGAAACCAATAAAAAAGAACTGGTCGGCTGCTGGTCGTATAGCACGACGTGCAAAATCGCCATTAATATCTGGTGTATTTGTATATTGATAACCATTAATGTTTTTATTACCCAAAGCATTATTAATTGAGAAATACACTATTTTTTGCTGACTAATCAAGTATGCCCAATTTAAGCTCAAACTGTTATAAGCTTTTGTTTTCTGGTTTAAAAACCCTTCCAAATTTGGGTTGGTGTATGTACGTCCAGAAGCATATGTATAGCTAAAACCTACTTGGCTTTTCCAAGCATCGATAAAATATTTTCCAACTACAGATAAATTGTGTGTATTGGCAAAATATGGTTGCGCTTCCATAGGATAGTTTCTATAATTACGTTTAGAATCCAAATACGAATAGCTAATCCAATAATCGGTGTTTTTAATACTTTTGTTATCACGCCAAAATAAATCGACACCTTTTGCAAATCCGTAACCATCATTTGAAAAATTGGTGTCAAAATCAATAAACTCACTATCATACTTAATTAAATTGCTATAGTCTTTATAATAGGCTTCAGCTCTAAAAATTCGTCCTTCAGTATTAAGCTGATAATTTAATATAAAATGATTGGTTTGCTGTGACTCTACACTTTGACTGAATTTCAAAACATTACTCTGCGGATTTTGATAAAAATTGCCATAAGCCAGAGACACTTGGCTTTTTGCTGATGTTTTGTAAGCCAACGACAATCTTGGAGATACTGTAAACTCATTAAACAATGAGGTGTTTTCTGCACGTAATCCAGCCTTTAATGCAAATTTTTTTGAAAAAATTATATCAGCTTCAACATAACTTGCAAAAATGTTATTGTTATAGCCATAATTGGTTTTATCCACAAATTCTGAAGCAAATGCTTCATTGAAATTGGTCGTGAAATATTCATTGCCAAAATAGAGTTTAAATCGATTACTGAAACGTTTTTTTAATTTGAGTTTAAAATGTGCTGAGTGTTCTTGATCTCTAATATTGTTATCTATAATGTTTAATTTTTCATCAGCATAGGTATAACTCATGCCTCCAAAAACAGACCATGTATCATTGAGCATGCCTTGATAAGAACCATTAAAATAAAGATTATTGTTCTTGAGTTTAAAATGAACACCATCTTCATAGTTAATATCATCCTGAGTTAATTCAAAATTTGAAGTATCAAACGCTGAATATAGTTTCAATAATCCATTATCAAATTGTTGTCTAAATACTGTTTCTCCTGCTAAAGTCTCAAAAGGTTTTTTCCAATCGTTTCTATCAGGGAACAAACCAATATAAGGTGACAAATTAATGTATGATGTATTAACGCTTAGCGAACTTTTATCCCATTTTTGGGTATTCCCTAAGGTGCCTCCAACTGTCATAATACCAATATCGGTTTTCTCCTGGTCTGGTTCGTCAATGGTATTTAATAACAAAACTGAAGATAGCGCTTGTCCATATTCAGCCGAATATCCTCCAGTTGAAAACGTAATGCCATCAAACAAAAAAGGCGAATAACGCCCTCTCGTTGGTGTATTATTAGTCGTTGGCGCATAAGGTGTAAATACACGAATGCCATCGATGAAGATTTGCGTTTCTTCGGCTTCACCACCTCTTACAAACAAACGACCATCTTCGGCAACGGTTGCAGTTCCTGGTAAGGTTTGTAAGGCACCAACAAAATCGCCTAAAGCACTTGCAGTGGTAACCACATCTAAGGGTTTAAGAGCATTTACTTTACTGTTGTCTCCAGCTTCAAACGTTCCAGCGGACAATACTACTGCATCCAAAGCATTAACATCATCGCGAAGCTTAATTTTTAAATTTTTTAGAAAAGACACATCGCCACTCATGGTAAACTTTTCATACGATATATATGAAACCACCAATGTTTGCAATCCAGTTTCAGTGGTTGTGAAACTAAACTTGCCCTTTTTGTCTGTCGTGGTTCCATCGTAAGTTCCTTCAAGGTAAACATTAGCACCTTCAATAGCAATGCCTTTATTATTGGTTACCAATCCGCTTATAGTGGTTTGTGCAGTTATACTTAAACTCAGTAAAACAAATAGTGAGGCGATTAGTGTCTTCATTTTTAAATAATGTTCGTTATTAATACCGAAACAAGTTCGGCACAGGTTGATGAGACAAAATTGCAGTATCACATTAAGACCAAAAACTAAAAGTAACTCAACTGTAAATTTTTAGAGATGAATTGAATATATTTGAAAAAACCAACCAATATGAATCTTACTAAAGCTGAAAAATCATTTACAATATTCTTTTTAGCCATTGTATTACTAGAACTGTTTACGAGTAATGTTAAAAGTTTGTTGCCTATTCATGTTATAGCGAAGCCATTAATTTTACTATCACTAATTTTTTTCTTCATTGATCAAGGAAAACATTTAAGCTCAAAAACTAAAGTAATCACACTTTTAGCATTGCTATTTTCATTGGCTGGAGATGTTTTATTGATGTTTACAGATATATCAGCCAGTTTCTTTTTAAGTGGCTTAGT
>CALZKX010000286.1 GCA_945788155.1 uncultured Flavobacteriaceae bacterium | reverse complement strand
TAAGTTGTGGTGGTGTGATTCAATAATTATAAAATCATTATAGTGATAAGAGCTGCGTTAGCAGCTTTTTTTATCAATACATTATATTAAAAAGACTAATGAACCCTTCAGCAAGTGGATGGATTACTAAACTTTTAAAGGAATTATCAAAAAATCAAGAATTCCTAAATCAAACTGATGCATCATTTTACTGTAGCCTAAAAGATGCTGGGTTTATTTATGGAAATAATAAAAGTACTATAGCTACTTTTATTGAAGTTCAAGATTTATCTGATGAGGAAATGAGCAAGGTAAATTTATTCCTTGCCTTATTTTTTGCACATTACAAATCTAAGAGCAAATTACGGTTTTTAGATAGCATTATTGATTTTTACAAAAACATCGATGTCTATAAATCGTCTTTTTTTAGCACACTCTTTTCAGAAAAAATCTCGAACAGTCTTCTTGAAAAAATTATTCATAAACGTGTTCAAATAGATGACAATATCTTAATTAAAAACTTTAATTATTTTGTCATAAACGCTTTGCTATACGTTGATATTTTGGCTTATCTAGAATTTTTATTAAACAATTCAATATCTGCTAATTACATAAAAAAACTGGAAGCATCCATCGAAAAAATTGTCTTGGATGTTTTAAACTCAAAAATTACTAAAACCAAGTACGATAAAAGTCTAATCAAGCTATTTGAATCATCAATGCGGTATCAAGATAATACATACATCTCCCATGCCGAAGCTATTGCCAACTTGAGTTCAAAACATGAAAAATGGTACTTGTTTGATATTGCCTGTATGTCAACTTGGAGTGATAAAATTATTGACGAGAAAGAGCAAATTTACCTATATAAAATTGGTGCAGAATTAAATTTGTTAAAAACAACAATTACCAGCTCTATAACTTCGGTAAACGCTTTCTATACAAAGCATAAGGATAACATAGACCTATTAAGCTCTAGAAATATTGTTGAGAACTTCTATGACAATTCCAGCAAAATGGTCTCTAAGCTCATTTCTCGTAACAAAAAACGTTTACAGAAAGAATTAATACAAAGCAAAGAGCTTATGAAATTAATTGGGCAATCTACCATTAGGGACCTAAGTAAAGAAGAACAAAAAAAACTACAGGAGCAACTAATTGATGTGATTAAATCTATTCCTAGCTTGGCAATTTTTATGCTTCCAGGTGGTGCATTATTACTGCCTTTATTGGTAAAATTCATTCCAAAGCTTTTACCATCGGCATTTGATGATAATAGGATTGAAGATCCTTAATTTTTATATTAAAAACACTTACCTTTACTTCATGGGACTTACAAACAACGATATTTTCAAAAAACTACGTGTAGCACATAAATTACGTGACGACGATATTGTAAAAATTTGCGCTTTAAAAGATTTTAAAGTCACAAAAAGTGAATTAGGAGCTATTTTTAGAAACGAAAACCATCCAAAATATATGGAATGTGGTGACCAGTTTTTGCGCAATTTTCTCGACGGACTAATAATTCATTTACGTGGTCCAATGCCTCCAAAACAAGAAAAAAAACCAACAAACAAATAACCCTATCAATATGAGCAAGCATACTGATAGCTTTGAGACGCTCGATCCTCAAGATTGGGAGCAATCCAAAGCACTAATGCATCAAATGGTAGATGATGCCTTTGATTACACAAAAAATGTAAGAGATCGTAAAATTTGGCAAGAAATGCCAGATAATGTTCTTGAAACCTTTACTTCTAAATTACCTCAACAACCAAATAAAGCAGAAGCTGTGTATAAAGAACTACAGGAAAACGTTCTACCCTATCCTATGGGAAATGTACATCCTCGTTTTTGGGCTTGGTATATGGGCAATGGTACTATCTCTGGTGTTATGGGCGACTTTTGGGCATCTATTATCAACCCAAATTTAGGTGGTGGAAATCATGCTGGACACAAGGTAGAAGAGCAAGTAATAAACTGGATTAAAGAAATTATCGAATTTCCGGAATCTTCCAGCGGACTTTTAGTAAGTGGTGGCTCTATGGCTAATTATGCAGCCTTAGCAGTAGCACGAAATGTTAAAGCTGGTTACGATATTCGTAAAGAAGGCTTAAAAGAAAACAACTTGGTGTTTTATGCATCTACCGAAGTACACAGTTGCAATACCAAAGCTATAGAACTTTTAGGATTAGGAACCAAAGGACTTAAAAAAATTGCAGTAAATAAAGATTATACCATTAATATTGATGCTCTCAAAAAGCAAATAACCAAAGATAAAGCAAATGGTTTACAACCTGTTTGCATTATTGCAACTTCGGGAACAGTTAACACTGGAGCCATTGATAATTTAAATGCCATAGCAAATATTTGTGAAAAAGAAAACCTGTGGTTTCATGTAGATGGTGCCATTGGTGCCATTGCAATGCTTTCAGATATTTTAAAACCTCAGCTTAAAGGAATTGAACGTGCCGATTCGGTTGCATTGGACTTACATAAATGGTTACACATGCCCTTTGAAGCTGGTTGTGTAATTATAAAAGATAACGACAATCATAAAAAAACATTCGCATTAATTCCTGAATATTTAGCTAAAAATACTC
>CALZKX010000285.1 GCA_945788155.1 uncultured Flavobacteriaceae bacterium | reverse complement strand
TTCGTCTTGTGGTTGTCTTGGTTTAATGTCTTGGCTTTCCATAGATGCTTAGTTAGTTTTTTTGAAGCGTAATGTTACGATTTTGTCAAGAGGTTTCCAAATCGATTTTGTTATGTACATTTGTTAAATTCTAAATGGACTCACTTACTCAAATAGTTTTAGGTGCAGCTTGCGGTGAAGCTGTTCTAGGTAAAAAAATTGGAAATAAAGCATTGTTTTTTGGTGCAATTGGTGGCACAATTCCAGATTTGGATGTATTTGTTGGTCGTTGGATTTATGATAACGAAATCGACATTATGGCCTTTCATAGAGGCTTTATGCATTCAATTTTTTTTACTGTTCTTGGTGCTTTTGTTTTTGGTTGGCTTGTTTTTACACTATACAACCGAGGACGAAGGAAGGATACTATAACTCAAAAAAATTGGATTTGGTTGTTCTTTTGGTCATTATTAACACATATCATTCTAGATAGCTTTACACCTTATGGTACACAGTTGTTCGCACCATTTTTAAATTATAGAGTGGCTATAAATAATATTTCGGTTGTAGATTCAATTTATACAATACCTTTTTTAATCTGCATGATTGTACTTATGTTTTATAAGAGAAATACTAAGAAACGTAAGTTGTGGTTAAAACTTGGTCTTGGAATAAGTTCAGCATATATGTTGCTGACACTTATTAATAAGGTTTATATCAATTCGGTTTATGAAAACTCATTGAAAGATGAAGGTATAGTATATTCAAGATTTCAAACGCAGCCGTCGGTGTTCAATAACATTTTATGGTATGGTATTGCCGAAACCGAAACCGATTATTATGTAGGTTTTTACTCGTTGCTTTATTCGTCATCAAAAGTTGAAACATGGAATAAATTGCCTAAAAATCATCATTTGATTTCTGCTGATGACAAGGATATTAAAACGTTGGCTTGGTTTAGCAACGGTTACTATAATCTTATAGAAAAAGAAGATGGCGTGATACGATATAACGATTTGCGCTATCCTTCATTTGATAAAAAAGACCCAAACAATACCATTTTTAGTTTCACTTTAAAAAAAGTAGATCAGCGTTGGGATATTGTACCATTTAACGGTAAACCACCTACAAGTGAAGATTTTATCTATTTATGGGAACGAATGAAAGGGCAATAAGAAAAAGGCTGTCTAAAAAGCAATGAAGCACTATATTTTGTCATTCTGAGCACAGTCGAAGAATTTTAAACATCAAATGTTAGATATTTCGACTGCGCTCAATATGACACTAAAAACTACTTTTTAAACAGCCTCTTTTAGTGTTTTCTTATAGCTATTTATGTCATTTCAGTAGATTTTGGTTCTAAAACATTAAGTTTTTCCATGCACTCACGCATCATATTATAAGTTCGTTCGATATCGGCATCCAACCCAATAGAGAATCTTATTAAACCATCACTCAACCCCATTGCTTCGCGTTCTTCATCAGGAATTTCAGATGATGTGGAACTTCCAGGCGCAGAGAATAAGGTTTTATAAAACCCTAAGCTTACAGCTAAATACCCTAGGTTTTTTTCTTGCATCATTTCCATAAGCTCATTGGCTTTATCAATAGAGCCAACATCAATCGTTAACATGCCTCCAAAGCCGTATTTATCATACATCATCGATTTAAATAGTTTGTGAGAAGGATGCGATTTTAGTCCAGGATATACTGTTTTTAAACCATCAGCTTCAAATTTTTCGGCTAAGTAAGTTGCGTTATGGCTATGTTGCTGCATTCTGATATGAAGCGTTCTTAAGTTTTTAAGTACAGATGCAGAGCGTAAACTATCCATCGTAGAACCAAGAAGCATACAGGCACCATCATTTACGTTTCGTAAATCATCAATAAACTTTTGAGTGCCACAAATTGCACCTGCAACTGTATCAGACGAGCCGTTAATGAATTTTGTTAAGCTATGCACCACAACATCTGCTCCTAATTTTGCTGGCGAAATAGATAATGGAGAGAATGTATTATCGACCACTAATTTTAGGTTGTGTTTTTTAGCAATTTCTGCTAATCTAGTTATATCTGCAACTTCCAATAATGGATTGCTAACTGATTCGCAGTATATTATTTTTGTATTCTTATTAATAGCAGCTTCAACGACGTCTAATTTTGTAATGTCTACAAAAGACGTTTCAATATTAAATCTTGGAGTAAAATTTTTTAAAAACGCATAGGTTCCACCATAAATGGTCCTGCTGGATATAACATGATCTCCCGAACCACAAAGTTGCATGATTACAGGTGTTATAGCTCCCATTCCTGAAGCAGTTACTGTGGCAGTTTCCGTGCCTTCCATAGCTGCGAGTGCTTCACCTAAGTATAAATTAGAAGGCGAGGAGTGACGTGAGTATAAATAACAACCGTCTGCATTTCCTTCAAAAGTATCGAACATTGTTTTTGCTGATAAGAAGGTGTATGTAGATGAATCTGAAACTGAAGGGTTCACACCTCCAAATTCTCCAAAGTATTGTAGGTCCTGAATATTGTTTGCTGGTTTAAAAGGCATAGCGTAAGTTTTAGTATTGAACACTACAAAGTTCGTATAAACACGAATAATAATCAATAGATAATATGTAGTTTAGAAAATAAAACTGCATTATATCGATTAAATTGAATAATTTTAATTGTTTTCATTAATATGGTAAATTATACTGAAAAAACTATCGATTATGAAATTTGATGCTATTGATAATAATCTTTTAGAATTATTGCAAGAGGATTGTAAACAAACAAATAAAGAATTATCCAATAAATTAATGCTTTCTGTTACAGCTGTTTACGAACGAATTAAAAAACTTGAGAAAGCAGAAGTCATTAAAAAGTATGTTGCTTTAGTAAATAAAGAAAAAATCAATAAATCTTTTGTTGTGTTTTGTAGTATAAAATTAGTGCAGCATACAAAGGATTATGTGATTAAATTTGAAAGAGAAGTAGCTAAATTAAACGAGGTGGTAGAATGCTACCATATAAGTGGCGATTATGATTATTTGTTAAAAATTCTAGTTGAAGATATGGAAGCTTATAGAGAGTTTATGGTTAAAAAACTCACTTCTATAGATCATATTGGCAGTACCCATAGCGCATTTATGATTAATGAAGTTAAATATACCACAGCTATTAACCTCTAGATTTATGTCTTCAGCTTTATATAAGCTTTCTGAGTTTTTTATTATTTTTATAGGTATCCCTGTTGTATTCACATTTCATTTTAATGTTTGGGCTAAGTTAAGTATTGGGATAATTGGGCTTATATATATTATTATGGTGCTCTTAAGGGTTGAAAAACTTCAATTTAAAATCACACCAAATTTGAATTGGAAACCATTCTTTAAAGAGTTATTTCTTAAACTCTTATTAATAGCATTTACAACCGTTTTATTTGTCTTTTTTACTGAAAAGGAGGCACTTTTCAATGTTGTTTTTAACAAGCCAAAACTCTGGGTTTTAATTCTTTTTATATATAGTTTTTTTTCAGTGTATCCTCAAGAACTAATGTATCGCACGTTCTTTTTTCAGAGATATAAAGAACTAATTAGCAATGAAACACTTTTTATATTTATTAATGCCACTGTGTTTTCGCTTGGACATATTTTCTTTAGAAATACCTTAGTTTTAGTACTTACATTTTTTGGTGGATTAGTTTTTGCAATTACTTATTCCAAAACCAAGTCGACGCTTTTGGTGAGTGTTGAACACGCTATTTATGGTTCGTGGTTATTTACCGTAGGTATGGGAGATATGTTAGGCTTCCCTTCGTGATATATTGATCGATCGTTCAAATTAGACAATAAAAAACTTCCCTTACTATATATGCATAGTGCATTAAAGTAAAGTGCAGACTGGAATAAGTGAAAATATGAAAAGCGCTAGGTGCTAAAAAAGCAAAAATAACTTACACTAAGAGGTTATGTGGACGTTGTTCTAACCAGCTTTGGTTAAAAGCTTACCGTTTTTATATTCGCCAAGAACAATAACATCTTTTGTTTTTTCGTATTCTTTAATGGCAAATTCCATTTGCTGTTTGTTGTCTCTTCTTATTTTTATTCCAGTTTTAGATCCTCTGTTTCTTATTTCAATGTAAAATCCGTCTCTTAAATCTAAAGGCTTTGTCGCTGGTCTACCCATAATATTGTAATATTTTAAAAATTTTGCGATTTATTATTTAAAGGATAAAACTTTAAATAAGCATCAATCGGATAAATATACAATAACTTTGGACTTAATAGTTATTCTTCCTATAAATAATTACTATTTGAGCATAAACATAGTGATAAAGGCACATAAATAGCTGTTTCTACAACCCAATTAAAAGATAAAGTTTTAAATAAATCAAAGAATAATATCTATTGCCATTTATGGATATGTTCGTACTTTTGTATAATTATAAAACTCAACAACAAAAAATTCTTATGAATTCATACGATGTAGCCATTATTGGTTCTGGTCCTGGAGGTTATGTAGCAGCAATACGTTGTGCACAACTGGGAATGAAAACAGCAATTATCGAAAAATATGCAACTCTTGGAGGTACTTGTTTAAACGTTGGTTGTATACCAAGTAAAGCGCTTTTAGATTCTTCACATCATTATGAAAATGCTGTAAAACATTTTGAAGAACATGGTATTGAAATACCTGGAGATGTTAAGGTAAACCTTGAAAAAATGATCGCCAGAAAACAATCGGTTGTAGAACAAATAACTGGAGGCGTGGATTTTTTGATGAAAAAAAACAAGATAGATGTTTACCAAGGCATGGGAAGCTTTAAAGATGCTACTCATATTACAATTTCTGGGAATGAAACTACAGAGATTGAAGCTAAAAACACCATTATAGCCACTGGAAGTAAGCCTTCAACATTACCATTCATTAATATTGATAAAGAGCGTATTATAACTTCTACTGAAGCATTAGAGCTTAAAGAAATCCCAAAACATTTAATAGTTATTGGTGGTGGTGTTATTGGTTTGGAACTAGGTCAAGTGTATAAACGTATTGGTTCAGAAGTGTCCGTAATTGAGTATATGGATCGTATTATTCCAACGATGGACTCAGGACTATCAAAAGAATTAAATAAAGTCCTTAAGAAACAGAAATTTAAGATTAATGCATCTCACAAAGTAAAATCTGTAGAAAGAGTTGGCGATGAAGTTGTAGTAAAAGCAGACAATAAAAAAGGTGAAGAAGTAGAGTTTAGAGGCGATTACTGTTTAGTATCAGTAGGTCGTCGTCCTTACACAGATGGGTTGAATGCCGAAGCAGCTGGTGTAAAATTAAATGATAAAGGACAAGTAGAAGTAAATAAACATCTGCAAACCAATGTGCCTAATATTTATGCTATTGGCGATGTTATCAAAGGTGCAATGTTAGCACATAAAGCTTCTGAAGAAGGCACTATGGTAGCAGAAATTATAGCTGGGCAAAAACCACATATAGATTATAATTTAATCCCAGGCGTGGTCTATACATGGCCAGAAGTTGCTTCAGTAGGAAAAACAGAAGAGGAACTTACCGAAGCTGGAGTTGCCTATAAAGTTGGTCAATTCCCGATGCGTGCATTAGGCAGAAGTCGCGCAAGTATGGATCTAGATGGCTTTGTTAAAATCCTTGCCGATGCATCTACCGATGAAATACTAGGCGTACACATGGTTGGTGCTCGTGCTGCCGACATGATAGCCGAAGCTGTCGTGGCCATGGAATATAGAGCATCTGCCGAAGATGTGTCGCGTATGTCCCATGCACACCCAACATTTACCGAAGCGATTAAAGAAGCTGCCTTAGCCGCAACAGACAATAGAGCACTTCACGTTTAGTGACATATAAAATATCAATAAATTTTTAAAGCAACCTTGGTTACTTAGCCTATCGCTAAGTACAGGTTGCTTTTTTCTTTTTATAAATTATTATACCTATAGTTTAATGATTCACAGTTTATTATATTGTAATTTATATTTTTGTAAACATTACCATACTAAATGTATTAGAAATGCGTGACTTAGTTTTTATAGCTGTGTCAAACATTACAAACACCTTAATAGTAAATTGAAAGTAAATCAAGATTTTAACAAGTTATCTGATGAAGACTTAGTAAAGGCCATTGTGTCTTCCAATGATACACTATTGTTTGAAATATTGTACGATCGTTATTCTAAAATGGTGTATAATAAATGCAGGGGATTTTCAAAAAGTGATGATGAAGCTCAAGACTTAACACAAGACATTTTTTTAAAGCTGTTTGTAAAGCTGAGCACTTTTAAAGGAAAATCTAAATTCTCAACATGGTTATATGCGTTTACATATAATCATTGTGTAAACTATGTAAACCGTAATACAGCTAAAAAAATCGAAAAACAATCGGTAGATGCAACACATATTGAAGATTCTGGCTATAGAATTGATGCTAACGATGATGATATAAATCAATTAAAAGTCGAAAAATTAAAGAAAGCACTAGAATTAATTTCCCCCGAAGAGAAAATGATTCTTATGCTAAAATATCAAGATTTATTGAGTATTAAAGACCTAACTGGAATTTTAAATATTGGAGAAAGCGCAGTAAAAATGCGTATTAAAAGAGCGAAAGAGAAACTCATTAATGTATATAACCACAAATTAAAATGAGCGATAATCCATTTAAATACATAAACACACCTTTAAAAGAAGTTCCACAGGAACTAAAATCTAAGGTGATGAAAGACATTGCTATAGCAAAGCTTTTAATGGAATTGGCCAGTTTATTTTCGTTAAATGCAGCTAGCGTAGTTGAACGTACCATAAAAAATCGAAAAAAATAATAGCACCCTAATAATATTACTAATGGAAAAATTAACAGAACTTAAGGATATGGCCATTGAAAGCTTCTCAACGACAGGAGTTACTATTTTAAAAGCATTGTTGGTGCTTGTTTTTGGATGGCTGTTTATTAAACTATTGTTATCTATTTTAAAACGCGCTTTAAAGGCGATTAAAATAGATAAGTTTGGTGAAAAATTAAATGACATTGAAATTATTGAAGGTAAGAAACTTAATATGAACCTTTCAAAAATCACTATTTCGTTTATTAAATGGTCATTGTTGTTGATGCTTATTATTGTCGTGTCCGAAATGATGGGGTTAACCATTATTTCTGAAGAAATAGGGAATCTTATTTCCTATTTGCCACAACTGTTAAGTGCAGTCGCAATTTTTGTTATAGGCTTATTTATTGCCAATTTTATAAAAAAATCCATCCAAACGTTTTTTAAATCGTTTGAGTTTTCAGGTTCAAAAATTATAAGCCAATTGGTGTTTTTTATTCTTTTAGCAATCATTTCTATTACAGCATTAAACCAAGCAGGAATAAATACTGATATTATTACAAGCAACCTCAACTTAATTTTTGGTGCATTTCTTGCAGCTTTTGCATTGGCATTAGGTTTGGGAGCAAGAGAAGTAATAGCCGATTTATTGCGAACTTTTTATACAAGGCGTACTTATGAAGTAGGACAGCGGATAAAATTTAACACTGTTGAAGGTGAAATACTTACAATAGACGATATATCCATGACATTAAAAACCACAACTGGTAAATTAATTGTGCCTATTAAAAATATTGTGAACAGTCAAGTTGAAGTTTTGGAGTAAAACTTGTTATGATAAGTTATTGTTAGGAAAAACCTTAATGGACACCTTATATTAATACCCTTGTTATTACTTTGAAAAGGGGTTTTAGAATTTTTTTAATAACTCCAATACATCGGTTTTGTAGCTTCTGCTAATTGACAAAGACTTATTTTGAATGATAATTTCTTCGTTTGTAAAAGAAGATATTTTGCTTAAAGCAACGATAAAAGACCTGTGAATTCTTATAAATTTATTCTTTGTAAGTTTTGCTTCAATAGCACTAATAGTTTCACGAGTAACGATGGTTTTATTTGCCAAATGAATTTTAATATAGTCGCTATAGCTTTCGATATAAACAATCGTATCAAAATCAACTTTAATCATACGTCTGTCTGATCTAACAAACATAAAATCATTTATTTTAGCTTCTTGAGACACATTTTTTTTTGCTTCACTATAAACTTCAAAATAGGTATTGACAGCTTTTAATATGCGCTCAAACGAAATTGGTTTTAATAAATAATCTACAGCTTGCAATTCGAAACCTTCAATGGCATAGTCTCTATATGCAGTGGTGAAAATAATTTTAATGTCCTTGTTTATAGATTTAGCAAGCGAAATCCCTGATATCTCTGGCATATTAATGTCTAAAAACACCAATTCTATATTGTGGTTATTAATAACATTAAAAGCCTCCATAGCATTACTGCAGCTAGTGACTATGTTAATGTTGCTAATTTTTGAAAGATGCGTCGCTATTATTTCCCTAGCGATGGCTTCATCGTCAACTATTAGGCATGATATGTTTTTTTGTTCTAACAATTAGTTGTTATTTAGTTTTAAACACACTTTAAAAAAGGGAGTAGTATCGTCGATATTTAAACAGTAATTATTTTTATATAATAAATCCAATCGTTTTTGTATATTCTGTAAGCCAATACCTTTGTTGGTCTTCCTAGAGTTAGAGTGTGTATTTTCTATATTGAACTGAATATTTCCATTGGTACAGGACAAATCAATATTTATAACTAATACATCATTTTTTAAATTACCATGTTTAAAGCTGTTTTCTACAAAAGGAAGCAGTAACATAGGAGCGATTTTTGTGGTTTCTAAAATAGTATTGCACTTAAAATTAACTTCTAAGGTATTGTTGAAGCGCATTTTTTCAAGTTCAATATAATCTTTTATATGATTTATTTCATCTAATAACAACACAAAAGGTTTATCAACTTGATATAGTAAATAATCCAATAGATTAGATAATTTTAATATCATCTCAGGCGTTTCATCAGCCTTTTTTAGAGCAAAACCATACATGGTATTTAAGGTGTTAAATAAGAAATGCGGATGAATTTGCATTTTTAAATAGTTAAGTTCTTGCTCTTTCAATTTTAACTGAGTTTCTAAAATTTTTGTTTCTAGGGTTTTAGTTTTTTCAGCATGTTTTGAGTTTAGTTTTAGCAATTTAAAAGCACTAACAATAACAACAACCATAAACACAGCAATCATTACAAAAAACAGATTTCTACTTAATGGAGACATGTTGCTATACTCAAATTCAGTCAAAAAAACCAAGCCTAAAAACACCGAAACCATAATTAAATACCCAGATATTATAACGGTATAGACACTATATAATCCAAACAAAAAGTAACGTTTTTGGACTAAATAATCTGGAATGAGCATATAGATAGAAACGTATGTAGTTGCAATGGTTATTGGCATTAAAAAAAGTGAAAACAAAAGGATGTAGTTGTCATCATTGCTTTCAAAGCCAAAGAAATAGGTAAAAAACAATAAAACACCGCACCAGAAAAGAATATGTAGCACAACTTGCGCTATTTTCTTTAATATAAGTTCTTTAGTAAACATGTTGCTTATTAAGTTACAATAATACTATAAATATCACATCGATTAAGGTTTTGTAGACGAATGACAGATTTAGCACCTGTTTTAGCATAATGTTATTTACATTGCTAAACTGGTTATCTGTCGCATTTTAATTTTTTAGCAAATAAAGAACCCTAAGTTTGCTTAACGTTTAATTAAAACCATTAACTATGACTTATTTATCAATTACTTCTACACAATTATTTGTTAACCCTTTTGTTGATCGATTTACAGAAGGAGGATTCTTTATGATGACACTAATTCTTATCTGTTTATTATTATCAATAGTCTTTTTAATTAAGGGATTTATTAATCTAAACAAAGATAAAGCTATTTCAAAAAAAATGCTAAGATTAACAAACGACAGTAGTCTTTTAGGATTAGTTATAGGTTTTTTCGCTTCTATTTTAGGACTTATTACCGCTTTTGATTCAGTAGAAGCAATGGGAAACCCAGATCCTGCAATTTTTGCAGGAGGACTTAAAGTATCATTATTAACCGCTACTTTTGGCTTGTTTACTTTTATTATTGCTAGAATAGGAATCCTCGTTTTAAAAGGATTACAAAAAGATTAATACAACACAAGTATTTGTTTTAAAGCGAACCAATTGCGTTCGCTTTTTATTCTTTAAATATTCTATACATTATAAAATGAACTTTAATTTTTGTAGGCTTTCAATTTTAAGAAAACACAAAAGCTACCAAATTAGCAACAGCAACAATTCAGCAATTGCTTCTTAGTATTCAAATATAGAAAATGATCAAAAATCAAGTTAATTCTATGGTAATTTTTAGCCGATCCCGAAGCATTAACTCAACTCGAAAGGTGTCAACCAATTATAAATATTCATGGATCCATGTTGTCGTTTTAAAACTATGTGAGCAAATTTTTATTTCGACCTAAAAAGTTATGGAGGCAACCATAAAGTAGCTGCTAAAAAATGACGATAAATAATCCCAGACATTAACACTCACTATATTTCATTTTAAAAAAGATGTAAACGCCTTTATTAATCAAACTTCCAATAAGTTCTAGAACGGGACAGTACTGTTATTGAACGCTAATCACTCCCTAGTTGTCAGATTAAGCAAGACCTCACAGGTTTTAAAATCCTGTGAGGTCTATAAAATAAACGTAGAATAAATTTAGTGTGTTTTTAATTTTGTTATTCCTGCGTTGGCAGGAATGGCAAACTAACTATTTTCTCTTATTTTTCTTATTATAATTTTTATCGCCTCTGGTTTTAGGCTTCTTATATTTTTTAGCAATTTTAAACTTGTAAGAACCACCTAGATTTTCCTTTTTGTTTTTGTCCTTTTTTTCATGAAACGCTGGTCCTGGAGCATCTTCGTCTTTACTGCGCTTTAAAGGGTTGTAACGCTCTTTAAGTTGCGGACGCTCTTCTTCAATAAGTTCGGTAGAAATTTCAACAGCATCAGGTAACTCTACAATAGGAATTGTCATTTGCATAAGCTCCTCAATGCGCTCTATGGCATCTTGCTCTTTTTTAGTAGAAAATACAAGCGTATGGCCTTCTTTTTCGGCACGACCAGTTCTACCAATTCGGTGCATGTAATTTTCTGGGTATTCAGGTGTGTCAAAATTAATCACATGAGAAATGCTATCAATATCCAAACCACGAGCCATCACATCGGTTGCAATTAAAATGCGGTTTTCTCCTTCTTCAAACTGGTTAATACTTCTAAGTCTGTAATTTTGTGTTTTGTTGGAGTGAATCACACAAGACTCACCGTAATAAGATGCTTCTAGTTGCTCAAACAACCTATCTGCCATACGCTTATAAGCCACAAATATTAAAACTTTATTGTAAGTGTCCCTATCCTTAAGTAAATAGTTTACCAAATTAACTTTAGTGTAAAAATTTGGTGCGTTATAACGCTCCTGCTTAATGTTTTCAAGTGGTGTTCCAGATACTGCAATGGAAATACGATGCGGATTAATAAAAAAGTCCGTGATTAATTCATCCACATCTTTCGTCATGGTCGCTGAAAACATGATGTTTTGTCTGCGCTCTGGGAGAATATCAAAAATATTTAGCAATTGATGCCTAAAACCAAGGTCTAACATCACATCAACTTCATCAATTACTAATTTATGTATCGATTTTAACTGTAATGTTCTGCTTACTGCTAAATCGTATAAGCGACCAGGAGTTGCTACTAAAATATCTAAACCTTCAGCAACTGCTTGTTTTTGTGTGTTGATATTGGTGCCTCCATACACGCCTAAAATGCGCACATTAATATATTTAGCAATTTTCTCAAATTCTTCAACTACTTGCACTACCAACTCACGTGTTGGGACCAAAACCAAAACCCTTGGATTATCTTGCTTTGCAAACGGTAAGTTTTTTAAAATAGGCAAGCCATAGGCAAAGGTTTTTCCAGTACCAGTTTGTGCAATACCAACCACATCTTTACCCGAACCAATCACGTTAAACGATTGTTCTTGTATTGGTGTAGGTTTCTCAAAGCCAAGGTCTGCTATGGCATTGCGTAATGGAGTTGTAAGATTTAGTTCCTCAAAATGAGCCATCGTAAGTTTTTGTGTTCTATTAAAAAGTATTAATGGTCATTTACATCTGTCAATTTGAAAAACAACAGAAATCATCAGATGAAAAGTCACGTTAAAAAATTTAGCGATAAAGGTAAGGGTTTCTCTTAACAACAAGCTTTTAAATTACATTTATCTGTTTACCTTTGCGCCTTAATAATACTTACATCATTGCGAGCACACAAGTCTGTTTTAATTAAAGATATCTCTAGTTTTAAAGAAAAACTATTGCTGTGGAGCCAGCAATTCGAGGATGTAATTTGGTTAGACTCCAATAACCATCAAGAGTTAAACACCGAATATGATGCTGTATTAGCTGTTGATGCTATAACAAGTATTCAAACCGATTATCAGGATGCTTTTAAAAAACTGGAAGCATATCAAAACAAAACTAACGATTGGGTTTTTGGTTACTTATCGTACGATTTAAAAAATGACATTGAACAGTTGGAATCCAATAATTTTGATGGCCTTGAATTTCCAGAACTATACTTTTTTCAACCTAAAAAAATATTTTTAATAAAAGGCAATAGGCTCAACGTTTTTTATTTAAACCTCGTTGCCAATGAGTTTAAAAAGGATTTAAGTGCAATTAATTCTCGTAAACTTAATGATGTTGCTTATAAAAACGATGTAAAAATCCATCTGCGAATTCATAAAGATGCCTATTTTAATAAAGTAAACGAGCTTCTCAACTCTATTCATAGAGGTGATATTTATGAAGCTAATTTTTGTCAAGAATTTTATGCCGAAAACACGCAAATAAACCCAGTTGAAACTTATAAAAAACTCAATGGTATTTCAAGACCACCTTTTGCGACGTTTTTAAAAGTGTACGATACGTTTTTATTATCTGCTTCGCCTGAGCGCTATATTAAGAAGAAAGGTGATTACGTGATATCTCAGCCAATTAAAGGAACGTCCAAACGTTCTGAAAATGCCAGAGAAGATATTCAGTTAAAAAAACAATTATTGGCAGATGAAAAGGAGCGAAGCGAGAATATCATGATTGTAGATTTGGTAAGAAACGACCTTTCTAAAACAGCCTTGAAAGGCAGTGTGCAAGTAGAGGAGTTATGTAAGGTTTACACATTCGATCAAGTACATCAAATGATATCTACTGTATCTTCAAGACTCAGGGAAGGCATTTCTCCTGTAGATGTATTAAGAACTACGTTTCCAATGGGAAGCATGACAGGTGCTCCAAAAATCTCAGCAATGAAAATTATTGAAGAATTAGAAGAAACAAAGCGAGGGTTGTATTCTGGCGCTGTTGGGTATTTTACTCCTCAAGGCGATTTCGATTTTAATGTCATTATAAGGAGCATCTTATACAACGCAACTAAGCAATATGTATCGTATTCAGTAGGTGGAGCGATTACAGCAAAAAGCGACCCATTAGAGGAATATGAAGAATGCTTGGTAAAAGCTAAAGCGATGCGAGAGGTTTTAGAGAATTAAGATAGGTTTTTTCTAAAACTTTTTCTAACGCCTTCAAAAATTCTTTCAATACGTTTAATTTCTATGTCTTTTATTTTAGAAATGTCTTCGAAGCTTAGTTTGCCAAAGACGAACAAATCCACAATATCAGTAACATTCATTGGTAACCATGTGTAAAATTTACTCAATAGTTTTTTGGTATGCTGTGATGATACATCTTCCATTTCAAGAGCATTAATAACCGATGCATTTTTATCGTCGTATAAAAACAAATGCATGTGTTTGTTGTCTTGCTGGTACGATATATCCTCTAAATCTTCATTCATAACACAGTCCAAATCAGCATCAAGTGTGTATTTTTCCTCGAGGCTGTCCAGTTCTTCTTCTAAAATGGTACTCGTGCTTTGCGTATCTTTATGAAAGGCTTCTTTTTTAAAAAGTTCATTTAAATCGTTATCCACAATTTTAAAAAGCTGAAGCTTAATTGCCATTTCTTCTAAATCGATATTAATGCCTTTGCTGTAGAATTTTGCAATACTTTCATCTATTATGTCGTTGGAACTATACATATTCCTTGGTAAAACACCTGTGGATTCAGCAATATATAAACGATGCTTTGTATAGGCACGCAAATGCTGAATGGCCGAAAGAACCTTTTTATCAAATTCTGTTTGTGTGTTTTTATCTTGTATTTTTTTCAAAGTGCTCATTATCCAATAATATTAGAATTAATGCTTAAAGCTATAAAACGTTAGTGTTTTATAATATGATAATTATCACATTCAAATGTAATATCACAATTTTTTATATTGCCAAAGTTGTATATTTGAAACCATGCTAAATAAATTCGAAAGTCATATAAATAAAGAGTTCTTTTTTATAAAAAAGGCTAAGCTTCTTCTTGCTTTCTCAGGAGGTATAGATAGTGTCGTGTTGGCATTTTTATGTAAAGAACTTAATATTGATATTGCATTGGCACATTGCAATTTTAATTTAAGAGCAGCAGAAAGTGATGCAGATGAAGATTTTGTGCTACAGCTAGCCGAAGATTGGGAATTGGAAGTGTTTATTGAAAATTTTGACACAAAACAATTTGCGACCGATAAAAAAATAAGTACGCAAATGGCAGCCAGAACATTGCGTTATTATTGGTTCGAAGAACTAAAAACACAATTAGGGTTCAACCATGTTTTAACGGCACACCATGCCGATGATGATTTTGAAACCCTTTTAATTAATTTATCCAGAGGTACTGGACTGGATGGGTTGTTAGGAATTCCAGCTGTTAACGAGGCTATTGTAAGACCTTTGTTGCCATTTACACGAGACGAAATTGAAGCGTTTGCGAAGCAACATAAATTACAATGGCGTGAAGATAGTAGCAATTCTTCAACCAAATATTTACGAAATAAATTGCGTCATGAAGTGATTCCTATTTTAAAAGGCATTAATCCTAAACTGCTGCAAAACTTTAAAAAAACACAGCAATATTTAAAAGACGCTAAATCTATAATTAACGATAAAGTAGATGAAGTAGCGCAAGCAATTGTAAGTAAAACAAGTAACAATGACCTTGCTTTTAATATCCATGAGATTCAACAATTAAATAACCCAAAAGCATATTTGTATGAATTGCTAAATGGCTACGGATTTACACAGTGGGAAGATGTTCTTGAGTTATTATCAGCACAATCAGGCAAGCAAGTGTTTTCCAATACACATCGCTTATTAAAAGATAGAGAATATTTAATGTTAACCCAAATAGCTAATTTACCTACTGAATCCATTAAAATTACAGATGCACAGAGTTTGGTTTTAACGCCTTTTGGTCAGTTGTCAATCTCTAAAGTACCACGAGTAGACGAGGTAAAAAACAACAGCACCTTTTTTGATTTCGAAAGCTTAGCGTTTCCGCTTATATTAAGAAAATGGGAACAAGGCGATTATTTTTACCCTTTAGGAATGAATGGAAAAAAGAAGGTTAGTAAATACTTTAAAGATGAAAAATTTTCTTTATTGGATAAAGAAAATACTTGGTTATTATGCTCTGGAAAAGATATTGTTTGGGTTGTTGGGCATCGTGCAGACGACAGATTTAAAGTCATCAAAAACACAAAAACCATTTTAAAAATAAGTTTACAATAATGCCTATAATAGATTCGGCATATAGGCCACCTTTTTTGTTTAAAAATGGTTTTGTTTCTACTGTATATTCAGGGTTGGTTAGAAGAGTTAATGGTTTAAAGCAAGAACGAGAGCGTATAATACTTACAGATGGTGATTTTTTAGATCTCGATTGGAGTTATGCTCTAAAAAAATCAAATAAAGTGATTGTGATGCTTCATGGTCTTGAAGGCAATGCGCAACGACCTTATATGACTGGAACAGCAAAACTGTTTAATGAAAACGGTGTCGATGCAGTTTGTGTGAATTTTAGAGGCTGCAGTGGCGAACCAAATTTAAAATATCATAGTTATCATTCGGGTGCAACTGATGATTTGGTTGATGTTGTGAATCATTTAATTAACAACCAACAGTACTCAAATATTTATTTTCATGGCATTAGTTTAGGAGCTAATATGATATTAAAATATATTGGCGAGCGCAATGATGTGCCTCCTCAAATTAAAGGAGTGGTTGCTGTTTCGGTACCTTGTGATTTACATGGTTCCTGTAAAGAGTTGCATACTTTTAAAAATATATTATATCATGATCGTTTTGTGAAATACTTATTAGGTCGTCTCAAAATAAAACAAATTCAATATTCTGATAAACTGAGTATTAAAGAAATTACTTCAATTAAAACTTTAAAAGATTTTGATGATGCTTATACTTCAAAAGCACATGGTTTCAAAGATGCTTTGGACTATTATAAGCAATGTAGCAGTTTGCAATTTTTACCTAACATTAAAACACCAACGCTAATTATTAACGCCTTAAACGATTCCTTTTTATCTCCCGAATGTTATCCAGTAAAAGAAGCAAAAGCAAATGCTTATTTGCATTTAGAAATGCCACAACATGGAGGTCATGTAGGTTTTGTACAACTCAATAATTATTATTATAATGAAATGCGAGCACTTGAGTTTTTTAGAATCAATCAAGAATAATTTAGAATTTTTTAAAAGGGAAAGTATCTAAAAAAGCGAATCCCATAGTGACCATACTATAGGATTCTTTTTTGTGTAATACCCAAACAACCACAAGTGGTTATTTAAGTGGCTGCAAATATAACTAATAAACCAAGACAGCACAATACTACTTCATCTTAAATTGGAATACTTTTTAAAGACAATATTTCATATATTTAAAAAAATTAATTAATCATGAAAAAAATAATATTTTTATTGGTAGGCACTTTCTTCTCTTTTGTGGTAAATGCACAAAGTGTAATTGGTGCTTGGGAAGGATATAGTACTTCTGAAACAGGAGAAAAACTAAGAAGCGTAGTTATATTTGCCGATGGATATCAAGTATTAACAATTTATGATGCTGAGACAGGAAAATTTATTCACTCAAATGGTGGCACCTGGAAATTAGACGGCAATGTAATGACCGAAAAAGTTGAATTCCACAGTGATAATCCTGAGCGTGTTAGTACCGAAGTAAGTTTTGAAGTAACTATCACAGATACTACATTGCAAATCGTTGGGAGTGAAATGAAACTTACAAGAATTGATAATGGTACTCCAGGAAAACTTCAAGGAGCATGGTTAATGTCTGGGAGAGTTAGAGATGGGAAAGAGCAACTACGAGACACAAGTGGACCGCGAAAAACCATGAAAATACTATCAGGAACTCGTTTTCAATGGATTGCTTATAATACCAAAACCAAACAATTTATGGGAACAGGTGGAGGCACTTACACTACAGTCGATGGTGAATATACTGAGAACATCGAGTTTTTCTCTAGAGATGATTCGAGAGCAGGAGCTAGTTTAAAGTTTAATTATAGTTTTGTTGATGGTAATTGGCATCATAAAGGATTTTCCAGCAAAGGCAATCCTATACATGAAATATGGAGTGTGAGGGATTAATGTTGTGTTGACAATTTTTCTTACATTTAAGCAAATCAATAATGTATGCTTAAAAAAGTATTTGCTAGTGCTGTTTTTGGAGTGGAAGCTTCCACAATTACTGTAGAAGTTAATGTAGATAAAGGCATAGGTTATCATTTGGTAGGCTTACCAGATAATGCTATTAAAGAAAGTAATTACCGTATAGCAGCAGCATTGCAGAATAACGGCTATAAAATACCTGGAAAGAAAATCACTATAAACATGGCACCTGCCGATTTACGTAAGGAGGGAAGTGCATACGATTTAACTTTAGCAGTTGGAATTTTGGCTGCTTCTAAACAAATTCAAGCTGAAAATTTAGAAGATTTTTTAATTATGGGAGAGCTGTCGCTTGATGGCAGTTTACAGCCCATAAAAGGCGCATTACCTATTGCTGTAAAAGCGAGGGAAGAAGGGTTTAAAGGATTTATCCTGCCAAGTCAAAATGCAAAAGAAGCAGCTATTGTTGGTGATTTAAAAATTTATGGGGTAGATAATATCAAACAAGTCATTAATTTTTTTGATAAAGGCGAAGCGATAGAACAAACCATTATAGATACTCGAAAAGAGTTTTATAAAAACCTGGATTTTCCAGAGTTTGATTTTTCCGATGTTAAAGGACAGGAAAGTATAAAACGCTGTATGGAAATTGCAGCAGCTGGAGGCCATAATATTATATTAATTGGGCCACCTGGAGCTGGAAAAACTATGTTAGCTAAAAGATTGCCATCCATTTTACCACCAATGACCTTGCACGAAGCATTGGAAACCACTAAAATACATTCCGTTGTTGGTCGTGTAAAAGCACATGCAGGACTTATGGCACAACGACCATTTCGTTCGCCTCATCATACCATAAGCAACGTTGCGCTTGTTGGTGGCGGAAGCTATCCGCAACCTGGAGAAATCTCATTATCGCATAATGGTGTACTGTTTCTGGACGAATTACCAGAATTTAAACGTGAAGTTTTAGAAGTGATGCGACAACCTTTAGAAGATAGGGAAGTGACGATTTCGCGTGCAAAATTTACAGTAACTTACCCTTCGTCGTTTATGTTGGTAGCCAGTATGAATCCGAGCCCAAGTGGTTATTTTAACGACCCTGATGCGCCTGTAACAAGTTCGCCAGCCGAAATGCAACGCTATTTAAGCAAAATTTCTGGGCCTTTGTTAGATAGAATAGATATTCATATAGAGGTCACGCCTGTGCCTTTTGAAAAGCTTTCAGAAGAACGGAAAAGTGAATCTTCGGTGGATATAAGAAAACGCGTAACAGCAGCAAGAGAATTGCAAACGAGACGTTTTAAGGAATCAAACAAAGTCCATTACAATGCACAAATGAACACCAAGCAAATTCGTAAACATTGTAAGCTAGACGATGCGTCTATGCAATTGCTAAAAGTAGCGATGGAACGTTTGAATCTATCTGCACGAGCTTATGATAGAATCTTAAAAGTATCACGTACCATTGCCGATTTAGAAGGTGTCCAAGATATTAATGGCAACCATATTAGTGAAGCTATTCAATACAGAAGTTTAGATCGTGAAGGCTGGTTGGGCTAGTCTGTTCTTTTAAGAATTTAAAGATAAATGTTATTTAATGATAAAAAAATGGTTTAAAAACATTGGCCCAGGACCATTGGTTGCAGCTGCATTCATTGGCCCAGGAACGGTTACATTATCTACTGTAGCAGGAGTTAATTTTGGATATGCCTTGCTTTGGGCAATGGTATTATCTATTGTAGCTACAATTGTGCTGCAAGAAATGTCTGCACGATTGGGTATTATTTCACAAAAAGGTTTGTCAGAAATTATTAGAACCGAAATAAAACAGCCGCTATTTAAAGTATTATCTATTATTTTAATTCTATCTGCAATTGTTATTGGTAATGCAGCTTATGAAGCAGGTAATATAAGTGGAGGCGTGTTGGGTCTTGAGGCTGTTTTAGGTCAGCATACTCAAGACATAGGTTCTTTTTCATTGAATTATTTTAGTGTAGCCATTGGCTTGGTGGCTTTTGTTTTGCTATATATTGGAAATTATAAAGTTTTAGAAAAAACCCTAGTGACGTTAGTGATATTAATGAGTATTGCGTTTGTTGTCACTGCTATTTTGACCAAGCCAAACTTAGTTGCAGTGTTTAAAGGTGTTTTCTGGCCTAAATTTCCAGAAGATAGTATTCTAACTATTATTGGTTTAATAGGAACGACTGTAGTGCCATATAATCTGTTTTTACATGCATCACTTGTAAAAGAAAAATGGAGCAGCAAAAGCGATTTAAAATATGCTAAAAAAGACACTATTATGGCTGTTGTTTTAGGCGGAATAGTTTCAATGAGTATTATAGTTTCTGCTGCTGCAATTAAAACCCAAGATATAAACAATGCCGCCGATTTAGCCTTAGGTTTAGAGCCTTTATTTGGTAGTTTTTCAAAATACTTTTTAGCTATAGGGTTGTTTGCTGCAGGAATAACAAGCGCCATAACAGCACCATTAGCAGCAGCTTTTGTGGCAACAGGATGTTTAGGATGGTCTACTAATATGTCGTCAAAAAAGTTTAAAGCTGTGTGGATGTTAATTCTTGTTTTAGGGGTGTTATCTTCATCTTCAGGAATAAAATCTATAGAGATTATAAAATTTGCGCAAGTAGCCAATGGTATTTTACTTCCCGTAATTGCTGGATTCCTTATTTGGATAATGAATAAAGAATCAGTTTTAGGTAGTAATAAAAACACCTTGCGTCAAAATGTAATAAGTTTAGTTATTCTAGCTGTTACAATATTTTTAGGAGTTAAAAGTATTTTAAAAGTTTTTGAATTATTATAGATGAAAGACACCTCAATTGATATAAACGCAGATATTGGAGAAGGCATTGGTAATGAAACAAATTTAATACCATTGCTATCTTCATGCAATATTGCCTGTGGTGGACACGCTGGCGATAATGACTCTATGAAATTATGCGTGGAATTAGCTAAACATCACAGAGTGAAAATTGGCGCACATCCTTCTTTCCCTGACAAAGAAAATTTTGGAAGACAAATTGTTAACATGCCTTGTGCAGCGTTATATCAAACCATAAAAAACCAGATAAAACACTTGATGAATGTTGTAAGAGAGCAACATGCTGCCTTACATCATGTAAAACCTCATGGTGCTTTGTATAATTTAGCTGCGAAAGATAAAAAAACAGCTGAGGTTATTGTTGAGGTTATGAAAAGTATTCATTTACCTTTAAAGCTTTATGCGCCTTATGGCTCAGTGATTTCTGAAATAGCTAAGAACGAAGGTGTGCCAATTACTTATGAAGCTTTTGCAGATAGAAATTATAATGAAGATTTGTCACTGGTTTCAAGATCGAATAAAAATGCGATTATTCTAGATGTAGGCAAAATGATCAATCATGTTCAAAATATGATTTTGCATAAAAAAGTAAAAACCATAAATGGAGTGGAAGTTCCAATTGAGGTTGAAACAATATGTGTTCATGGAGATCATCCAGAAGCCTTAAAATTAATTAAAAACCTTCGACAAAATTTGATGGCATCTGGAATAAAAATTCAATAATATTTTGAAGAAATTTAAACTACAATACAAACCTTTTGGAGAACATTCAATTTTAATTGAATGGCCTCAAATTATATCAGAAAATGTCCTTAAAAGCGTATTGTTGTACAAGCAGAAACTCGAAAATTTTGAATTTAAACAAAAAGTTTACATAAAGCATGCATATAACTCGATATTAGTTAGTTATAGTTCAACTATAAACAATATCTATGATGAAATATTAACACTTAAAAGCATTTTATATGAAGGTTTTGATAGTGAACATAATGATTCAATATTATGGAAAGTTCCAGTATGCTATGACCTCGAATTTGGATTGGATTTAGAAGAAATTTCTTTAAAAAATAATCTTGAAATTTCAAAAATTATTGAGCTGCATACCAATGAAAATTACCTAGTTTATTTTATAGGCTTTTTACCTGGATTTTTATACTTGGGAGGACTCGACAAGAAGATTCATTTTCCGAGGAAATCAACACCAAGGATGCAAATTGAAAAAGGTGCTGTTGCTATTGGTGGATCGCAAACTGGAATATACCCTAATGAAAGTCCTGGAGGATGGAACATTATTGGCAGCACACCCATCGAATTTTTTAATGTCCAAAAGGAAAACCCTTGTTTTGCTAAAGCTGGTGATAAAATTCAGTTTATTTCTGTTTCAAAAGTTGACTATGACCAAATTGCTAGTAGTATTGCAACTCATGATTATATAATTGAAAGCGAGGTAATTGATGATTAAGGTTTTGCATCCAGGATTCTATACTACCATTCAGGATTTAGGCAGAAAAGACTTTCAGCACCTTGGCGTCCCAATGTCTGGTGCTATGGATATGCATGCTGCTAAAATGGCAAATGCTATTTTAGGGAATGATACCGATTGTGCAGTTCTGGAAATAACCATGGTTGGACCTAAGCTTGAGTTTAACTGTGAAACAAATATTATTGTTACAGGCGCTAATTTAGCACCTAAAATTAATACTACTATTGTTAAAAATAATACACTTATCAATGTGAATAAAGGTGATATCCTTTCGTTTGGTACGCCAATTAACGGATTCAGAGCTTATTTAGCTGTTACTGGTGGGTTTCAATCTGAAATAATATTGAATAGTAGAAGTATGTATCAAAGCATTACTAAAGCTTCAAAACTAAACAAAGGAGACGAGATTAAAATCCATACTAAAAGCCATATAAGTAAAAAATATTCTGCTATTAAAATGGATTCTAATTACCTAAATGATAATGTTATATCTGTTTTTAAAGGACCAGAATTTCATCTAATGAATAATGAGCAGCTTAACAAGCTCTTTAACCAAGAGTTTACCGTTTCCAAAGAAAATAACAGAATGGCATATCAGTTACAAGAATTGGTAACCAATAATTTAAAAGGCATAATAACATCGCTGGTTTTACCAGGAACTGTCCAGTTAACACCCTTTGGCAAATTGATGGTTTTAATGAGAGACTGTCAAACAACTGGTGGTTACCCAAGGGTTTTACAGCTTTTGGAAGCGTCAATTAATTTGTTATCACAAAAAAGAGTTGGAGATAAAATTAAATTCAAGTTAAAAGCTCTCTAAACTTAAATTGAAAGTTTTTTCTTTAATAATCTAGATGTTTTGTATAACTTAGGCATATAAATAGTTTACCTCAAAATAATTAATTATTAGCAAAATTAAACTTTTTATTAACACATAAAATCATTTGATGATGGCAAAAATTAAGGGGTTAATCTCTCCAGAAAAAGCAAAAGAATTAAACGACGCATTTACAACTAGGTGCGAACTTATTAGTAAAGACATTGTAAAACGACCAGATAACAGATCGTCTTGGTATTCTATTAAAGAGCTGAAAGCCTATTTAAAATACGCAAAAAAACAGGCAAAAAAGAATGGTCATAAAATGAATGGAGTTCGTATTTACTGTGGTGCATATCCAACAGTTGATGGCAAAGTAGGGTATTCTACATCTTTTATTGTTCCAACGGCAAAAATAATAGATGGAAAAGGTGATGTTGGAGGTAATGGAGATATACCAGATGGCGAGGGGTTGAATGATGGCCAACAAGGAGATCCACCAAACGCCAATTATCCACAACTGTAAATTAGACTATGATAGAGTTTCTAATTAATAATTATACTCCTATAACATATTTAGTTGAAATTCTAGCAGCAATCGCAGGCTCATTCTATGTTTATAAAAGTAGAGACAAGGTTACTCGATATTTTGTAATGTATTTATGGCTAACAGTTTTTGTTGAGTACCTAGCTATTTACTCAACATTTATGCTCAATAATTATGACAACGAATTATTCATTTTTATTAAAAACAGTTCATTTTGCACTAACATTTGGTTATATAATGTTCGTGCAGTTGTTCTAATAATTCTATTGGGTGAATATTATAAAAAACTTATAAGTAATTTAAAACACCAGAATTATATTAAAATACTAGTAATAGGCTTTTCGGTATTCTCGGTTTTCTATTTAATATTTTCAGACTCATTTTTTTATAATTCAATGCCTTACGGATTTATGATTAGGACACTCATTATTTCATTTTTTGTTTGTTTGTATTACCTAAGTATTATAAATAGCGACAAAATTCTAACATTTTATAAATCTAAACATTTTTATATTGCAACCACATTATTGTTGTGGTCTTTAGCAATTACACCATTGTTTATTTTTAGAAGTTATTATAGCCTTAATAACCCAAACTTTATTTATTTAAGGAAATTTATTTTACTTTGGGCAAACATTATTATGTATCTATGTTTTACAGCTGTGTTTATTACCTCATATTTCAAAATAAAATAATAAGTGATGAGCAAGTTGCTTTATTGGTTTATACCATTATAGTAATTGCCTTTTTGGTCACTATGTTTGTTTTGTTTTTTTCTACATTTCAAAAGCGTAAAAACAAATTACTACTTGATAAAATACAACGTGAGCGTGAATTTGAAGAAGAATTGATAAAAACACAAACAGAAATTCAGGAGCAAACCCTTAAAAATATTGGACAAGAATTACACGATAATATTGGTCAGTTACTAGCTGTAGCCAATATGCAATTAAGCTTGATTGCTTCATTAACTCAAGACTCAATTAAAAATAAAGTAGATGATGCAAAAAAGGCTGTGAGTGAAGCCATTAAAGATGTGAGAGGCTTATCTAAAGTATTAAATAGCGAAGTGATTTTAAACTTAGGCTTTCAAGAATCATTAAATACTGAAATTGAACGTTTAAATAGAATGAATTTACTTAATGCAAAATTGGTTAGTTCTGGAGATCAAGGAGTTTGTAAAAACAATCAAGATGCAATTATTCTATTTAGAATCTTACAAGAGTTTATTTCAAATACTGTAAAATATTCCGAGGCAACTCAATTAACAATAAAGTTAACTTATACAACAGATAACTTGCAAGTTGTTGCAGAAGATAATGGTGTTGGTTTTGATATTGAAACGATAAAAAAAGGCTCAGGTTTAATTAACATGAAAAGCAGAGCTACTCTTACCAATACTAAATTTAATTTAATTTCAAGTCCAAATAAAGGAACTAAGTTAACCTTAAATTATCCAATAACTTTAAGAGCTCTTAGCCAAACCATTTAAACATTTTTTTTAATAGTCCTAATTTACCTTTGTAAGGCGCATATCGCACAGGCGGATCAAACCACGTACCACGTTTAGAAATAGATTTATAATGTGAAAACGTATTAAAACCGTGTTTGCCATGATAGGCTCCTATACCACTGGCTCCAACACCTCCAAAAGGTAATCTATGGTTTCCAAAATGAATTAAAGGATCGTTTATGGCGCCTCCACCAAAGCTATATGTTGTAACCATTTTTTTAGTAAAAGCCTTATTTTTTGAGAACACATAAAGTGATAAAGGCTTATCATAATTGCTTATTATGTTATCGACATCTGACCCATTTTTAAAAGTCAAAATTGGAAGTATGGGTCCAAATATTTCGTCTTTCATTAACTTACTATCCAAACTCGGATTGTCAACAAACGTAGGAGCTACATAACATTTCTCGATATCATGTTCGCCTCCAAAAGCAATATTAACTCCTTTTAGTAATTCACTTAAACGATGCGTGTTTTTTTGGTTTATAATTCTAGGAAAATCCTCTGAAAGCTTAGAGTCTTTACCATAAGCTTTTATTGTTTCAGTTTTTAGCAGCTCTATTAATTTATCCTTGACAGAATAATAAACAATTAAGTAATCTGGCGAAATACAGGTTTGACCACCATTAAAAAATTTTCCCCAAACAATTCGCTTTGCTGTTAGTTTTAAATCAATGGTATCATCAATTATACAAGGTGATTTTCCGCCTAATTCCAAAGTCACAGGAGTTAAGTGTTTTGCAGCTGCTTTAGCCACAATTTTACCAACTGGTACACTGCCTGTAAAAAATATGTAATCCCATTTTTGTTCCAATAATTGGGTTGAAATAGGTATCCCTCCTTGAATTGAGCTTGCATGTTTTTCATCAAAAACCAAACTAATAATATCTGTAACCAATTGTGATGTATGCGTTGTTAGTTCACTTGGCTTTACCACTACAGTGTTCCCAGCAGCAATAGCCATAATTAGTGGTTCAATGGATAATAAAAATGAATAGTTCCAAGGCGCAATAACCAACACGGTTCCATAAGGTTCTTTGTAAATATAATCGGTAGATGGAAACGTTAGCATTGAAGGCTTTACGCACTTAGGTTTTGACCATGATTTCAAATTTTTAAGAACAAGATTTATTTCGGAAATAACGATGCCATACTCACTCATAAAAGCTTCAAAAGTAGATTTATTGAAATCCTTTTTTAAGGCGTCATAAATATCTTGCTCTCGGTTAACTATTTCTTGTTTTAGTTTTTTTAGAACATTAATTCTAAACAACACATCTTTAGTTTGTTGTGTTTTGAAGTATGCTCTTTGCTGTTGAAGTATGCTAGGTATATTCAAATTTTCTTTTTTATAAAGATACTAATTTAGTTATTACAGGCATCCCAAATTGGGTCTTGTGGTGTTGGAGCTACAACAGATATTTGTTCTTTACTAACTGGATGAATAAAATCAATTTTTCTGGAATGTAAATGAATACTTGCATCTTTGTTACTTCTATCAAATCCATATTTTAAATCGCCTTTAATTGGAGAACCAATACTTGCCAATTGACACCGAATTTGATGATGCCTTCCGGTTTCCAAATTGACTTTCAAAAGAAAATAATTATTCAGATGCTTAATAATTTTATAGTGAAGAATAGCTTTTTTGCTATCCTTTATTTCGTGATTATAAGCTGTAGATTTATTGTTTTTAGGATTTTTTTTCAACCAATGTGTTAAAGTGTCTTTTTCGCTTTCAGGTTTTTCTTTTACAATAGCCCAATAGGTTTTGTTTATTTTTTTATCTGAAAACAATTTATTTAAACGAGGTAGTACTTTTGATGTTTTAGCAAACACAACAATTCCAGTGGTTGGCCTATCTAAACGATGTGTTACACCTAAGTAAACATTTCCTGGTTTGTTGTATTTATCTTTTATGAATTCTTTTGCGACATCACTTAAAGGTTGGTCACCAGTTTTATCACCTTGAACAATATCACCAGCTCGTTTATTAACAATGATGATGTGATTGTCTTCGTAAAGAACTTGTAGATTGGATTTGTTGGATATAATTTTTGACACGAATTACAAGAGTACTTTATTTTAATTAAAACACCATTGCTTTAATTATAATTTTCTCCTTTGGGGAAATGTCCAAAGGACAAAGGAGCTTAATATTGCTCAGAATCAGACGGGAAATCTACTAACTTAACATCGGTCACATATTGAGAAATTGCAGTTGTCATATCTTCATACAAATTCATATAACGCCTTAAAAAACGCGGATTGAACTCATGTGTCATACCTAGCATATCATGAAGCACTAGTACTTGGCCATCAACACCATTTCCAGCTCCAATTCCAATTATTGGAATACTTACACTTTCGGCAACTTGCTTTGCTAATTTTGCAGGAATTTTTTCCAAAACTATGCCAAAACAGCCTATACGCTCAAGCATTTTTGCATCTTCTACTAACTGCATTGCTTCTTCTTCTTCTTTGGCTCTAACTGTGTAAGTACCAAATTTATAGATGGATTGTGGTGTAAGTCCTAAATGTCCCATTACAGGAATTCCAGCATTCAAAATTCGCTTTATGGATTCTTTAACTTCTTTTCCGCCTTCCATTTTTACAGCATGACCACCACTTTCTTTCATAATCCTAATGGCTGACCGAAGCGCTTCTTTTGGATCACTTTGGTAGCTTCCAAAAGGTAAATCTACAACCACCAAAGCTCTTTCTACTGCACGAATTACAGAAGACGCATGGTAAATCATTTGGTCAAGAGTTATTGGTAATGTGGTTTCATGTCCTGCCATAACATTACTTGCTGAATCACCAACCAAAATAACATCAATACCACCACCATCAACAATTTTAGCCATCGTATAGTCATAAGCTGTAAGCATAGAAATTTTTTCTCCGTTACTCTTCATATCAACTAATGATTTTGTTGTAACTCTTTTGTATTCTTTCTTTGCAGTAGACATAGTTTCTATATTTGTGCGTAAAAATAGTAAATATACAGAAAGTTAACAGTGTTAATTATTCAATTATGTTTTTTAGATGTAGGTATATCTACTATTTTAGAAAAAAATTAATCATGAGAATCATTTCTTTTTTAATAGTATTGCTTATTTCTAGTTCACTCTTTGCACAAAATTCTGATGAAGCAGAAGTAAAAAGCATTATAGTCAAATTCTTTGATGCGTTCCACAAGCAAGATAGTGTGGCTATTAACGCACTTGTTTCTAAAGATCTTACTTTGCAATCTATTGGTAAAAATAAGGAAGGTGTTGCACAACTGAGTAACCAAGAGCTTAGTGCTTTTTTAAAATCGATAGTTTCCATACCAAAAGATCAAAAATTTGAAGAAAAGTTATTGGGTTTTAACATTCAAATTGATGGGGACATGGCAAATGCGTGGACACCATATGAATTTTGGTTCAATGAAAAGTTCAGTCATTGTGGTGTTAACTCATTTCAGTTAGTTAAACTTGAAGGCACTTGGAAGATTATTTATTTAATTGATACACGTAGGAGAGAAGGATGTAAGTCAAATTCCCAAAATTAAATGACTAAATTCCAAAACCTCTGAGTAAGAATTTCTTCCCTTTGGGAAGGTTAGGATGGGCTTCTAACAATCAGACAGACTCACTCTTACAGCTAAACCACCTTCTGACGTTTCTTTGTATTTGGTATGCATATCTTTTGCAGTTTCCCACATTGTGTTTACAACGTCATCTAAAGGCACTTTTACATTTTTCGGATCTGTTTCCAAAGCCAATTCAGCAGCATTAATGGCTTTAATGGCTCCCATTGAGTTTCGCTCAATACAAGGTATTTGAACCAGTCCACCAATGGGGTCACAGGTAAGTCCTAAGTGATGTTCCATGGCAATTTCAGCTGCAATTAATACTTGTTCAGGCGAACCACCTAAAACTTCACAAAGCGCTCCAGCTGCCATAGCTGCAGAAACTCCAATTTCTGCCTGACAGCCTCCCATTGCAGCACTTATGGTTG
>CALZKX010000284.1 GCA_945788155.1 uncultured Flavobacteriaceae bacterium | reverse complement strand
TTACAGGATCCAGTTTTCCATCCTTTGCCAATTGGTTGAGGTTTTTCGCATATTTATTTAAGGCATTATACGTTTCTTCTTGACTTTGCGATGTTACGCGATCGCCTTTTCTTAACTCATCGATGGCGGCTTTCAAACCTTTTTCAGTGACACCTTGGTCTTTTAAAATTTGGGCGATCTTGCTTTTGGTTTTGAAAATACCTAGGATTAAATGTTCGATTGAGATGAACTCATCTTTCATTTTTTTTGCTATGATTGCAGCTTCATTAAGTGTTTTTCCACTTTCGCGAGATAACATAATATCTCCTCCTGAAACTTTTGGAAAGCTTTCGAGTTCCTTATCTAAAATTTGTTGCAATAGGGTTACATTAACATTTAATTTTTTTAAAATGAAGGGCAACACGTTTTCATCAATAGTAAATATGGCTTTAAATAGATGCTCATTTTCTATTTGTTGATGACCTAAGCTTTGAGCAAGTTGTTGTGCTTGCTGTATGGCTTCTTGTGATTTTATGGTATAATTATTTGGGTTCATAATGTTATATTTTTAATTTCTTATTAGCTTTGTTCAATAATCTTACCAATGCCTTTTGCAAGACAATTTGTCTGTAAGTATTTGATAATATGCGACTTTTAGTCAGCTTGTAAGGTTTAATGATTAGTGCGACTTACACATTATGGGACTATTTAGTAACATTTTTAAATCACCAACACCAAAGGAAGAAAAGTTATTGCCTTGGATTGCTTTACACTCAACAGCACAGTTGCAAGATATTGTTGAAGCATCAAAAACTAAAACTCAAGTTATATTTAAACATTCTACACGTTGTGGTATTAGCCGAATGGTGATGGACCAGTTTGTTAGTGTTTACGATGTAGATGCTAATTTGGACTTATATTATTTGGATTTGTTGAGTTATAGAGATGTATCTAACGAAGTAGGTTATAAATTTCAAGTGATGCACGAATCACCTCAATTATTGGTAATAAGGAATGGTGTCGTGCTTGCGCATGCAAGTCATGGAGCAATTAATGGTTTGGATTTAAGTAGGTTTGTTTAAAAGTTTTGTAAAGATTGATGTTGATAATTCTTGAGCTTCTAAGCTAAAAAATTTAATTTCGCTAATGGTTGATAAAATTTAATAATACTGAATTTATTTTTGCCCTTGTGTGCAATTTGGCTACGTTACCAAGATTTGGTATATTTGAATAAATATAGTCAAAATGGGAAAAAACACATCAATATCACTCGGAAATCATTTTGAGGATTTTATAAGAGAAGAAGTAAATTCTGGCAGATATGGTTCTGTTAGTGAAGTAATTCGTTCTGCGCTACGATTATTAGAACGTGAAGAAAAAAAAGAAAGAGAACTGATTAAAGCTCTTGAAATTGGAGAACAAAGCGGATTTGTTGAAAATTTCGACCCAAAACAGCATCTAAAGGATTTACATCGTCAACACTTATGAGCAAAAACAAATATCGCATAAGTCAACAAGCGATTGAGGATTTGGACAAAATTTGGGCTTATACACTCAACAAATGGTCTAAAAAACAAGCTGATAGATATTACGACTTGATAGTTAAAGAAATTGAATTTATTGCTGAAAACTTTATAACAGGAAAGTCAGCAGAACAAACTCGAAAGAATTATCGTGTGACTAAAATAAAATCGCATTTGATTTTTTATAGAAAAGTGGAAAATGACATCGTAGAAATTGTTAGAATTTTGCACCAACGAATGGATATTAAAAAACGATTGAAATAAAAAACTGTACACAACAAAGAACTGTATTAAAAGACAACCATTATTAAGCTAACTTTAAAACAAAATTTTCATCTTAAAGTAAACCTAGATTTAATTGTTAAAACTGTATGAATTTATAATATTCTTTAATTTGAGTTTAAGATCTTCACCAGTATCATAAACCATTTGTTCGTTAGAAGGAAATGGTACTTGCCTGTTTCTAGCAATATCTAGATCTTTACGTGTTAAGGCTCTTTTGTCACCTCTATATCTTGCAAATATATTTTCGAAAACGAAGCCACTGTCTATTGGAAATGCATCCAAGGTTTGGTTGGATACTAAATTGGTATATACCACACTTGCAATTACCTGCGATGATTTTGTTTGCACGAACTCATTATACCTAGCTTTTACGGTAATAATTTTATCTACTTTAATATCATTGCCCAAGGTATCTTTGGCTACATTGCCATCACTATCTAATTTGTATTCCCAGCCATCAACAACATCTTTTTCTCTTATTAGTTGACGTTCTTTAATTCTTTCTGGTGAAATATTAATGCGTTGCAACTGTAATTGCATGGCAAAATCATAGTTAATATTTGCATTGGCATTTGCATGATAGGTTGTCCAAAA
Organism: uncultured Flavobacteriaceae bacterium; assembly: GCA_945788155.1. Lineage (GTDB taxonomy): Bacteria > Bacteroidota > Bacteroidia > Flavobacteriales > Flavobacteriaceae > Pontimicrobium. The sequence continues at coordinate 13,626 of CALZKX010000284.1, read as the reverse complement.
TTTGTTTAAACCATAGGTGTCAAAATTAAGCAAATCGTCCTCAAGTTGTTGTGGTATTATTTGTTGTGTTTGATTTTCAATGCTAACAATAACGTAACTTATACCTCTTTGGTGAGCTTCGTCCATCAATTCTCGAGAATCTTCATAATTTGGATAAATACGTTCTATGTAATTATAAATATCATAGGCTTCTCGCATATTTGCTTTATTGTCTGTTTCTAATAAAGCAAGTCCTTTTTCGTATAGATAATCGGCGGCATCGTTACGAGATGCTACAATGTCGCTACTGTAATCATTAAACTTGAATTTTATAGTTTTTCCATTCACCAAAAGTGGCATTACAGGTTTAATAGCTTCTTGACGTGCATCTAAATCTAAAAAAAGCTCATGGATTTCTGTGTACAACTCTGGATTGTTGTCTTTTTGCAAATGCCTTATAGTATTTAAGTCACGCTCGATAGCTTTGTAATAAGCATCCCTGAGCATTAAAACATAATCTTGCTTACGTTTTTTATTTTTATTGGTTTCTAGTTTTTTTAATGCATTTGCAATGGCTTGGTCGTAATTACCAGAATTTACTGCTTTTTCGACCTGTTTTCTTCCATTACACGATATGAGTATTGAAAGCAATACTGTTAAGAGTAGTAATTTTTTCATAAGCTCAGTATTTTGGGTTTTTTTATCTATTTTTCAATTATGATGCCAAACTTCGGCAAGCTCAGTTTACAGCCAATAATTTGTTACAATATTAACTCGAATTGTCTTTTTTAAATGGGGTATTTTTTTGATAATCTTGGTAGTTTATTGTGCGATTGTTTATCAATGCTTCTTTCTTTTTTCTACCCAAACCTTGTACTTGCTTTTCTGTTATGAATGCTTGATGAATTTGAGGAAATACTTCATGATTCACTAAAACTACTGGTAAATAACTTTTAGCATGCTTAGAAGCTTCATCGTTTTGGTGTTGTTTATATCTATATTCCAAATAGACTGTACTACCTACATAGTAGCTTCCATTAGAGCATTCTAATATGTACATGTACCCTTTGGGCATACTTATAAATTAAATTATAAAAGGTAGCTGAGCATGTTGAAGCTATTTTTTCTTTTTTGGATTAAAAACTGGTAGTAATTGAGATTGTACTTCTCCAAAACCAATTCTAGTATCATTTTTTTCGCAATAACCTCTTAAAATTACGGTATCGTTGTCATTAATAAACTTGCGTTCGGTGCCATCTTTCATTTTAATTGGTTTTTCACCTTTCCATGTTAATTCAAGCATCGAACCGTAAGAGTCTTTGGTTGGCCCAGAAATCGTACCACTTCCCATCATATCTCCAGAGTTTACAGGACACCCATTAACTGTGTGGTGTGCTAATTGCTGTGCCATGTTCCAATACATATATTTAAAATTAGAACGTGAAACCACAGTTTCTTTAGCGCCTTTTGGTTTAATGGCAGCTTCCAAATTAATATCAAAACTCTTTTTACCTTTAAACTGTAAATACTCTAACGGTTTTGGATTTTGCTTTGGTGTGTCTGTCCTAAAAGGCTCTAAAGCGTCTAAAGTTACAATCCATGGTGAAATTGACGACGCAAAATTCTTTCCTAAGAAAGGCCCTAATGGCACATATTCCCATTTTTGAATGTCTCTTGCGCTCCAATCGTTAAACAATACCAGTCCAAAAATATATTCTTCGGCTTCATCTATAGGTATTGGTTCTCCCAAATCGTTTGCATCAGTAGTAATAAAAGCCATTTCCAATTCGAAATCTACTAACTTAGATGGTCCAAAAACAGGAGTGTCTGCACCTTCAGGAAGCGTTTGCCCTTGAGGCCTGTGAATTGGAATTCCAGATGGAATAATAGACGAGCTTCTGCCATGATAGCCAACAGGTAAATGCAACCAATTTGGCATTAACGCATTGTCTTTGCCTCTAAACATGGTCCCAACATTGGTGGCATGTTCCTTACTTGCATAAAAATCGGTATAATCGCAAATTTGTACAGGCAATTGCATTTCTATTTCGTCTAAGCGGAATAAAACAATTTCTTTATGAGGCTTGTTATTTTTTAGTTTATCGTTATTGCTATCAAATATTTCAGCAATTCTATTTCTAACCAAACGCCATGTTTTACGACCATCGGCAATAAAATCGTTAAGAGTATCTTGAAGAAATATATCATCGGTTAATGGGATGCCATCAAAGTATCCTAGTTGATGCAAAGCACCTAAATCTATTGCAGTATCTCCAATTCTTGTTCCAATGGTAATTATGTCATCACGTGTTAAAAACACACCAAAAGGAATATTCTGTATTGGAAAATCAGAATTTTTATCAACGTGGAGCCACGAAGTTCTATCTGGGTTATTTGCTGATAAAGGCATAGTATTTATGTTGATTAGTTTTTAATGAATTATATTTCAAACCTACATAATTTTTTAATATTAGATGTGATTTTTAACTTAAAATGTAAATTCGACCACACCTTAATAAATGGTTGATAAATTACTTAGTAAATATATGTTTTTTACAAAATTAAACTAATGTATTTACTATTTTTGAGTTCAATAATAACACAATTAAAAATTATGCAACGCGATAAACAAATCTTTGAATTGATAGAAGCAGAAAAAGAACGCCAGTTACATGGTATTGAATTAATAGCTTCAGAGAATTTTGTAAGCGATCAAGTAATGGAAGCTGCGGGATCTGTATTAACAAACAAATATGCCGAAGGCTATCCTGGAAAGCGTTATTATGGTGGCTGTGAAGTGGTGGATGAAGTAGAACAAATTGCTATCGACAGGGCAAAAACCTTATTTGGAGCTGAGTATGTAAATGTACAGCCACACTCTGGAAGTCAGGCAAATACAGCGGTGTTTTTTGCTTGTTTAAATCCAGGCGATAAAATTCTTGGATTCGATTTATCGCATGGTGGTCACTTAACTCATGGATCTCCAGTAAATTTTTCTGGTAAATTATACACTCCGGTTTTTTATGGTGTCAATCAAGAGACAGGACGTATAGATTATGACAAGATGGAAACTATTGCTAGAAAAGAACAGCCAAAACTAATTATTGCTGGTGCTTCTGCATATTCTAGAGATATGGATTTTGAGCGTTTTAGAAAGATAGCTGATAGCGTTGGAGCAATTTTAATGGCAGATATTTCACATCCAGCAGGATTAATTGCTAAAGGTATTTTAAACGATCCGTTACCACATTGTCATGTGGTTACAACAACCACTCATAAAACCTTACGTGGTCCAAGGGGTGGATTGATTATGATGGGAAAAGATTTTGAAAATCCCTTTGGGCATACTTTAAAATCTGGTAAGCCAAAAATGATGTCGTCACTTTTAAATTCAGCTGTGTTTCCAGGAAACCAAGGTGGCCCATTAGAGCACATTATAGCTGCCAAAGCGATTGCGTTTGGAGAAGCTTTGACTGACGACTTTATGCATTACACGTTACAAGTAAAAAAGAATGCTGATGCTATGGCTAAAGCTTTAGTTGATAAAGGATATCATATCATTTCCAATGGAACAGACAACCACATGATGCTTATTGATTTAAGAAACAAAAACATTACTGGAAAAGATGCCGAACAAGCACTTGTGAAAGCAGATATCACAGTTAATAAAAACATGGTGCCTTTTGATGATAAATCGCCATTTGTAACCTCTGGGATTAGAATTGGAACACCAGCAATTACTACAAGAGGTATGAAAGAAGAAGATATGACACCTATCGTCGAGTTAGTAGATGAGGTAATTATGAACTATGAAAATGAAGCTGTTTTAGCGGCAGTAAAAGAAAAAGTTTATGATATGATGGCACACAGACCATTATTTGCTCAAAAGGAGTATCAAGGTTAATATAAAAAAACCTAAGAAAATTGGGTTACATCATTGCGAGGAACGTAGCAATCTATAAAATTGTAATAAACGATTAACAGATTAATTCATTGTGTTTGTAATGACGTTTTATTTTGTTTTCTAGAAAGTTTTTACTTCTCTCATGGTCTTTTCTAAATTATTTGTTCAATCATCCATTTATCGCTGTGCAGTAATTTTTCAGCAACACTATAATTACCAATGCCTAAAATTTTTAGGTTTTAGCGAGCGTTAGATTTTGCAAACTACTTTTTATTTTTTCATGAATACATCAAAGCTTAAACAAGTAAGGTTGAGGTAATTAACGTGAGTTCGATATAAAAGTCATTGACTATAAGCTGATTGAAATAAAAACACCCCTAATGAGCTTCGCTCGGTATCTTCAACAAAAGCTGTCGCTTTTATCTCGATAATCCTCAAGGAGACAATGTCATCTTTGGGAATTCCTCCCTTGAGGGAGGAGAAAGGAGGGTGTTTACAATAAACAAACACATATCACACTAACAATCAAGTAATTATATTTTGATTATATACTTTTAGTTATATCGAACTCACGTTAATTAAGTTTGTTTCACATGAATCTGTTTGCGAAGATTCAGACTGACCAACTCAAATATTTGTAAGAGTATTTAAGTTTAATTATCTTCAAACACAACACTTTCATAAGCACCTAAATCTGGAGTTGCACTTCTGGTAGTATTTAAAATATCAGATGATAAATTTCCAAAGGTAATACCAAAATTATCTGCTGGCGACCCATTAGGAATGTTTAGTTGGTTATTGTTTGGGTCTAGGAATTCAGGGTCTTGGTTAAAAAGAACATTTTCGTATAAAAAGCTGTTGTTAAAGTCGTAAACATCACCAGTAAAATTATTATTGGAATTATCAAATTTGATGAGGCTATTGGTGAATTTAAAATTAAAATCATCTGAAGGGTCTCTATCTAAAATCAACTCTGGATTATCGTTTCCGTACACAATGCAGTTTGTAAAATTTGCTTCATTTAATGGATTTGTGAATACTGTATTGTCTTCATCAACAATAAAATTGTTTAATAAAATCGATGGGAACTGCCTAAAACTATTGCTCCAATAATTGGCAAATGTTGAATGCACAAAATTATACGAACCACCATAAGTACCTGCAAACGATGATTGACCACTGTTATTTACAACTACATTTTCGCCATTAATAGAAGTCCCTCTTCCTAAAATTCCAAAATTACTTGAATTATATATTTGTGAATTTGTGATGACGAGTTTTGTTGGGTTATCTTGATTGCCATCACTTAAAATACCAATGGTACCATTTTTAATAGTTGCATTATTAATTAGGTTATCTATACTGCCATCAAATAACCAAATGGCTTGCCATTGCCCAGGAACCTTGGCAAAAGCAGATTCCAATCTGTCACCTTCAAAAATAACTTCGCCTTCCATGAGCTCTTGGTCTATGCTTGGTGTGCCATTTACCTTTAATGAGGCTCCACCAGTAATTAATAAGCCAGAGTTTGCGTGAAAATGGACTCTTGCGCCAGCATCAATGGTTAATGTTTTGCCATTGGCTACAGCAGCATAACCATAAATAACATAGGGCTTTTCGCTGGTAAAAGTTAGTTCATTATCAGCTAAAAAACGTCCTTGAATGGTGGTTTCGTCTTCCATACCATCGCCATCTACATCAAACGTTAATGTTTCAATAACATGAATTTCTTCTCCAGTTTCAGAGTCAATTGTGGTTGAGCGATCTGGGTAAATAAAATTGGCATCTTTAACCAAGGTAACCAATTCTACTTTTTGAAGATTCTCGCCAGAGTCGAATTCTATTGCATCAGTATATAAAAATTGCGTTTGTGATGCTGCTAAATCTTGAATATCTATGGTCGTTTCAATGAAAATATACATACTGTCTTTAGCGAGCATTTCTATGTTCTCGAACACTTTTCCTATAGGTTCGTTTGGACCACCTTCTAGACCAGTGGTGCCATCGATGGTCATTCGGTAGTACGAATTATAACCTTCAGAAAGTTTAATTGAAGGAATTACAATATCGTCATTACTGTTATTATATACTTTCAAGTTGTAAGTGCTAGAACCAATGTTGGTAAAAACGGTGTCTAAATACACAGTGTCTTTAGAGAATATTAATGAGCCTGTGCTGGCAGAAAATTCAAAATCTTTGCGGCAAGAACTCCAAAACATTAGAATTGTTAGACTAAGTAAAAAATAAGATAGACGCTTCATTTTGTAAAAGTAAACTTTCAAACTATTTTATTCAATTTTTGAGTTTAAAAAATAGTAGCTAACTAAAAATATAACTTTTGTTGTAGAGTATTATTATTCCTGTAAGGATTTTAATTTTTAATGAATTCTGAAAATTCAATACTATATCTCATAAAAGCATCCAACAATAAAAACTTGCTGTTTTCTTTTAATAAATCTTTGTTAATTTGCTTGACATTACAATATTCAAAAAAAAGATATTTATACTCTTTTGGTATTTTAAGTTCTTCAGTTAGAAGTGTATCATTAAAAAACCTATCTGTATTAAAAAGAGAATCTATTGATTTATAAGATAGGGGAGTAAACAGAGGTTTTATATTTTTTTTGCGTTTAAATAATTTCCCAATTAGTTTCCCTATGGCAACAAAATCAATATTACCACTTGGTGGAGGACCGTATAAATATGGTCGACGTTTCATGTCTTCCGTTATTTGGTTTTTAAAAGTTGTAGTATATTCTTCTTTATTAAATTCTTTAGTTTCTGGTTCTTTGTTAATTAAAACTTCATCAAGGGTATTGACAGTTTTTTTAACCTCAATAACAATATTATCGCCAAAGTGGTGTGATTCAATTAATAATGTTTTGGTTTGATGAAATAATGAACCAAACATTAAAGTGTCATTTATGTTTGCACTGATGGTAAAGTAACCTTTATCATCAGTATAGGTTTTTACTTTTTGAGTTGTATTTGTAACAGTGAGTCCTTTTGCAGTAGATAAATTATGATACACAATCCCCTTAATATTTTGGGAATTTGCTATTATTGTAAATAGGAATAGCGATAAAAAGAACTTAAGCCTAATCAAGAGTTACGTTTGGTTGTTATATTCAAATTAATAACAATTGATTGAAGAAGAAGACTTAATTAAGATAATTTAACAAAGGCTTTAATTAAGAATTAACAAAAAGCGATTCAATTTCTTCAGTAATACGAGCTGGACGATTTGTAGAGGTACTCAATAAACACCAAACTGTTTCTGCTTTTACCAATAGTTTATCGTTTTTATGCATTTCAACAACACGAGTAGAGGTAACACCTGTATAGTTAGTGACGTAAGTTTTTATTAAAATTTGGTCGTTTAAAAACGCAGGAGATTTGTACTCTATAAAATGATTTACAACTACCCAAAAGAACGAATCCCTAATGTTTTTTGTGGTATTTTGTTCCCAATGTGCTTTTGCAATGTCTTGAATCCATTGCACGTAACGCACATTGTTTACGTGGTTGAGTTCGTCTAAATCATTTTTGTTGACTGTAATGTGCTTTTCATAAACCTGCATAAAGCTTAATTTTCTATAATCTCTACTTCAAAAAGTTTGTCCCAGTGTTTCCCTGTCACAAATATTGTGTTGGTGTCTGGGTTGTAAGCAATACCATTTAAAACATCTAAAGTTGGATGTTGCTTTACTTTTTTCTTTAATGATGAAAAATTAATTAACGCTTCTACAGCACCATTTTCTGGGTTTATAATGGCGACACCATCATTTTGATAGCTATTGGAATATATTTTGCCGTCAATCCATTCCAGTTCGTTTAAATTCTCAACTTTACCTTTGTTTCGGTAAACTTGAATGTGGTCTTTTTCTACAAGAGTTTCCGGATCTAATATCCATATATTTTCTGTGCCATCGCTTTTATAAAGTACTTTTCCGTCATTACAAAGTCCCCAACCTTCTTTACTTTTGCCATATTTAAAACTGCTCTTTTTTTCAAACGTATTTACATCGTAAACAAAGCCAATACCACTTTGCCAAGTTAATTGGTATATATTATCATTTAAAATGGTAAGTCCTTCACCAAAATAGTCTTTAGTTAAATTAATGTTTTTTAGCACTTCACCAGTTTTATAATCTACTTTTCTGAGTTTCGATTTTCCTAATTGTCCTGTGCTTTCATAAAGTTCGCCATTGTAAAATTCGAGTCCTTGGGTGTATGAGGTAATATCGTGAGGATATTCATTAATAATTTTGAAGCTGTATATTTTTGGCGTAAAGCTGTTTAAGATAATGATGTTAGTTGAAATGCTCTCATTTTGGCCATTATAATAAACTGCAGCTTCAATAACCTGTTTCCCTAGTTTACTTTTGCTTAAATCAAAATTATCACTGGTTTTCTGGTTGTTAATTTTGTAAGCAACAGAATCAATAGTTAAGTTCTTAGAATTTTTAATAGATAAGGTTAAAGTTTCATTATTTGAAATAGTATTCCTTTTTGTATTGGTTACAATCGAGAAGTTCTTTGATTTTTTTTCAGAATTACTACCACAAGCAATCATAAATAATGGTAATACTGTGATAGTAAGAATTTTAAATAGCCGCATAGCTTTGATTGATTTTTTTAGCAATTTATTTATTTAAATTCAGTAAAAAAAATCATTGTCCAACTATTAAAAGGTTGTATCTTTGCACGAGGCAAGTCCTACACAACCAGCTCCTGTTGAATCCTCCAGGGCGGGAACGCAGCAAAGGTAAATGGTCGTAGCGGTGTGATGTAGGTAGCTTGCCTTTTTTTATGACCTATCTTATCCCGAGGCTTCGGGACTTTCCAAAGGAAAGGACTTTTTAAATATAATAAGATTTGTTAACGTTTAGTTTTCAAATCTTTTTTGTTTTAAGTTACTTTAATTGAATTTCATTGTTAATTTTACATTTTTAATTATTCATTATATATATGTCTAAAGTTGTTTTAGTTACTGGTGGATCCTCTGGAATAGGGAAGTCTGTAAGCGAGTTTCTTATAAGCAAAGATTTTACAGTTTATGGTACTAGTAGAAATCCGCAAAACTATCCTGATAGTCAATTTCCAATAGTAATGCTAGATGTTGTTGACCACAAAAGTATTTTAAGCTGTATTGAAGAAGTTATTAGCAAAGAAGGAAAAATTGATGTGCTTATTAATAACGCTGGAGCTGGAATAACAGGACCAATAGAAGAAATTCCTGAAATTGAAATCAAGCGAAATTTCGACACCAATTTTTTTGGACCTATAAATGTGATTAAAGCTGTGTTACCACACATGCGTCAACAAAATTCTGGACTTATAATAAATATCACATCTATTGCTGGTTATATGGGATTGCCTTACAGAGGTATATATAGTGCTAGTAAAGGTGCTTTAGAGCTTATTACTGAAGCATTTAGAATGGAAATTAAAGGGTTTAATATAAATATGACTAACGTGGCTCCTGGAGATTTTGCCACAAACATTGCCGCTGGACGTTATCATGCGCCTGTATTAAATGATTCACCTTACAAAGAATCTTATGGGAACACGTTAAAGCTTATGAATGAACATGTAGATAGTGGTCAAGATCCTTTGCTTATGGCAAAAGCTATATTTAATGTTATAAATACTAAAAAGCCTAAAGTACATTATAAAGTAGGAGAGTTTATGCAAAAATTCTCGATTGTATTAAAAAGAATCCTTCCTGATAGAGTTTATGAAAAACTCTTAATGAACCACTATAAATTATAAGTTTTAAAAATTTTAGTAAGTTGTTAATATATTTTAATTAAAATGTATTTTCAAGCTATACTATTGTTGTAAATTCGCCACGAATTTTATACACAACTAAAACTACGTTTAAAAAATGAAATTTTTTATTGATACTGCTAATCTTAATCAGATTAAAGAAGCTCAAGATCTTGGAGTGCTTGATGGCGTAACTACAAACCCATCATTAATGGCAAAAGAAGGCATAACTGGTCACGACAATATTTTAAAGCATTATGTAGATATATGCAACATTGTTGATGGCGATGTGAGTGCTGAGGTGATTTCTACCGACTTTGATGGAATGGTGAGAGAAGGAGAGGCTTTAGCAGAGTTACACGACCAAATTGTTATTAAGCTGCCTATGATTAAAGATGGGATTAAGGCGTGCAAGTATTTTTCAGAAAGAGGTATAAAAACAAATGTAACACTTGTGTTTTCTCCTGGACAAGCATTGTTAGCTGCAAAAGCAGGAGCAACTTATGTGTCGCCATTTATTGGAAGGCTAGACGATATTTCTACAGATGGTTTAAACCTTATAGGTGAAATTAGACATATATACGATAACTATGCTTTCCAAACACAAATTTTAGCAGCATCAGTACGACACACAATGCACGTGATAGATTGTGCTAAACTAGGCGCTGATGTTATGACAGGGCCTTTAAGCTCGATTGAAGGACTATTAAAGCATCCATTAACAGATATTGGTTTGGCTAAGTTTTTAGAAGACTATAAAAAAGGAAATTAAACTCTCCAACTATAAAAAAATAAAAAAGACTGCTTAAAAAGTAGTTTTAGTGTCATATTGAGCGCAGTCGAAATATCTAACATACTTATATTTAAGATTCTTCGACTGCGCTCAGAATGACAAATTATAGTTCTTCATACTTTTTAAGCAGTCTTTTTTATTTTATATCATCTAATAAAACCTTGAAGTCACTTTTAAATAAATTGGCATTCGAGGAGATAATGTTGTCGTTCCTATCAACAACAATCACTTTATTTATATAGCGTATTGCTAAGAGTTTCTTTGCAATTTCAGGATTTCTAAAACGGTATTCATTGGCAACATCAATATTGTTTTGTTTCAACAAAAGCTTCCAATTTGGCTCATTGTTGGAGTTGATGTTTATAGATATAAAGTCAACACTTGGGTATAAGGCTTTTAATTCTTTTACCTTGGCATGACTGTTTTTAAAGTGGTATTGATTGGCACTCGTCCAAAAATATAGAATGGTTGGTTTTTTTGTTACGCTGTTAAGGGTAGCAGCCTCATTTTTAAAGTTCAAGATTTCTATATCAGGAACATTATTTCCAGGGCGTAGCCTATTAAGTGTTTTATAGATGGTTGTTACATAACCTGCATTCTGCTTACTTGTATTCTTTTCTATGTACGAATTGAACATAGCTTCAGAATCCTCAAAAGAGGTGGAATAGTTTAAAAAATTTATAGTAGGAAATTTTAAAAGTATGTTTTTCATGACATCACTTTCAACCATGTCATTAATTAATTCTAGTTTGTTAAGGTGATAGTTTATGTTGGTTCTTACTAGCTTTTTTTCGGCATTGTCCTTAAAATACTTTTCCATGGCCAAATTGTTAAAGTGCGGAAAAAGGAAATTAAAATAAGGATAAAATTCTTTTAGTTCTTCTCTATTATAATCGATCTCTTTTCTAAAATCGAAGTAATCACTTGGAAGAGAATCTAGAGGTAATGGCTCATTAATACCAAAATATCTGTAAGCATAAATCTCTTTATCTCTATAATAACTATAGTCAATTCCTGTTTTTGCAACGTTAATAAAAAAGACTGTAGGTAAGTATTTTTGTTTAAAATTTTCTAATGCTTGATATTTCTCATCTTTAATCGAGTCAAGTTTCACAAGAAATTTTTTAGGATTTAATTTTGACGATTCATAAACAAAATGTTCTTCTTCTTCAAGTTTCAAGAACATGTTTATCAAATAGTTGTTTTTTTTAGAACCAGAACCTGAAAACACCAACGATTCATCAAAATCAATGGTGTTCAACCTAATCATAATACTATCGTTTGGCTCAATAATCATTACTTGATACTCACCACCATGGTTAAACGAATGTAAACCGGGATTTAAAGATTCTATTTGGTAAGAAAAACGATTGTTCTCATCTAAATAAAGCGTATCAATTGGCGAAGCATCTCTGTAAAGTGTTACATACTTATTATTCGGATTAATTATTTCGCCACCAATAAAGGCATGTCCGCAAGCATTTTCATTGGTATTGCAGCCAAAAAACGTAGTAATTAATAGAATAATAACAATTAGTTGTTTCATAGTAAACTCGCAATCTAAAACAGGAAGATTCACCTATTTCCTTGCAAAAGTATGTCTTGCACACTAAAACTGGTGTTAAGGCGTTGTTAAATGTTATTATGGTGCTGCTATTTAATTGCTTGAATGGATTGATTTTTCTACTTTTGCGCCAAACTTACAAAAGGTTTTATGTCAAGGAGTAAAACGTATCAATTTGTGAGTTTACTAAGACCTATTTATAGAATAAAAACCATCTGAGTAAAATTAAAAACAAAAAAATGTTATCAGTTTCTAACTTATCTGTGCAGTTTGGTAAACGCGTCCTTTTTGATGAGGTAAATACTACTTTCAACAATGGCAATTGTTATGGCATTATTGGAGCGAATGGTGCTGGAAAATCCACATTTTTAAAGATTATAGCAGGAAAACAAGACCCAACCTCTGGACATGTACATTTAGAGCCAGGTAAACGCATGTCTGTGCTTGAGCAAGACCACAATTTATATGATGAGTTTTCAGTTTTAGAGACTGTGTTAAGAGGGAATAAGCCTTTGTTCAAGATTAAATCTGAAATAGATGCTTTATATGCAGATTATTCTGATGAAAATGCTGAAAAAATTGGCGAACTCCAAGTGCAATTTGAAGAAATGAATGGTTGGAATGCCGATAGTGATGCTGCTTCTATGTTATCAAACTTAGGCATAAAAGAAGATTTGCATTATACTTTAATGAATGATTTGGATGGAAAACAAAAAGTACGTGTTTTAATTGCACAAGCGCTCTTTGGAAACCCAGATGTATTAATAATGGATGAGCCTACCAACGACCTAGATTATGAAACAATTTCGTGGCTCGAAAACTTTTTGGCAAATTACGATAACTGTGTGATTGTAGTTTCTCACGACAGACACTTTCTTGATGCTGTTTGCACACATATTTCTGATATTGATTTCGGTAAAATAAATCATTATTCAGGGAACTACTCTTTTTGGTACGAATCTTCGCAGTTAGCAGCCAAACAACGAGCACAGCAAAACAAAAAAGCAGAGGACAAGAAAAAGGAGCTGGAAGAATTTATTAGGCGTTTTTCTGCCAATGTAGCCAAATCCAAACAAGCTACTAGTAGAAAAAAAATGATTGAAAAACTAAACGTCTCCGAAATCAAACCATCTAGCCGTCGTTATCCAGCCATTATTTTCGAAAGAGATAGAGAAGCTGGCGACCAAATTTTAAATATTGAAGGGTTGGCAGCATCTCAAGATGGAGAAACTTTATTTAGTAATATTGACCTCAACCTTAGTAAAGGAGATAAAGTAGTTGTTTACTCAAAAGACTCAAGAGCTACAACAGCGTTTTACCAAATAATCTCTGGTAACGAAAAAGCAGATACCGGAAAAGTTGCTTGGGGAATCACGACGTCACAATCATATTTGCCCTTAGATAATAGTAGTTTTTTTGAAAATAAGTTAACTCTTGTAGATTGGTTACGTCAATGGGCTACAACAGAAGAAGAACGTGAGGAAGTCTATGTAAGAGGGTTTTTAGGAAAAATGATTTTTAGTGGTGAAGAAGCTTTAAAAACAGCAAATGTATTATCGGGTGGAGAAAAAGTACGTTGTATGTTATCTAGAATGATGATGCTTCGTGCCAATG
>CALZKX010000283.1 GCA_945788155.1 uncultured Flavobacteriaceae bacterium | reverse complement strand
CAATTTCTTTATCACAAGCTAAAAGGAGTGTTAAAAGAAAACAACAAGCACTATATTTTATATAAGCTTTCATAAATTATTCTTGAATTTCAACTATCATTTCAATTTCACAGGCAATATTGCGAGGTAAGGAACCCATTCCAACAGCAGCTCTTGCGTGTTTAGCTCTATCTCCAAAAACTTCTACCATTAAATCCGAAAATCCGTTTATTACTTCTGGGTGTTGGGTAAAAGAGCTATCGGCATTAACCATACCTAAAACCTTTACAATACGCACTACTTTATTGAGGTCGCCAAGTTCATGCTTTAATACTGAAAGTTGTGCAATAGCAGTACGTCTTGCGGCTTCATAGCCTTCTTCAACGGTTAAGTCTATACCAACTTTTCCGGTAATGTATCCACCTTCAGCTTTAGTTGGACCTTTTCCTGCTAAAAACATTAAGTTGCCAGTTTTAACGGCATTCACATAATTGGCGACTGGAGGAGGACTTGGTATTAAAGTGATGTTTAATTCTTCTAGGCGATTTTCTATATCATAATTGTAAAGAGGCTCGACAAGGTCTGTTTTTTGAGTGTTTTGATTGCACGATGCTAAAATAATCATGCAAAAAACTAGAAGATGTTTCATTTTTTTGGTTGGTTTTAGTTGTTTACTAAAATAATGGAATTAAAATTAAGGGTCAACTTTTTTAAATATTTAATGTTGATTTGTTGACTGACATTTATCATGTTTTATAACACTAAATAATAGTAACTTCATAAGCATATTCTAATTATAAAACTAAAAGTCATGCAAGTAAAGAAAAATCCAGATTTGGATATAAGTAGAAACAGCAGTTTGTTTTTTGCAATTGGTCTTTGTTTGATGTTATTAACTACTAATGGACTACTTAATTATAAAACCTACGAAAAACATGATATTGCGCTAGACATCCTTGAAATGGGAGATGTGGAAGAAGAAGAATTAATACCTATAATTGATATTAAAACACCACCTCCACCACCTCCACCACCAACAGCACCTGAGATAATTACAGTTGTTGAAGATGTTGAAGAAGTTGAAGAGACTATTATTGAGAGTACTGAAACTAGTATGGAAGAAGCCATTGAAGAGCGTGTAGATGTTAGCGACGTTGATGTGGATGAACTGGAAGAGGATATAAGTGTACCGTTTGCTGTAGTGGAAAAAGTACCAATTTGGCCTGGATGTACAGGGAAAAACAATGCTGAATTAAAAAAGTGTTTTCAAGGCAAAATGACTGAGCATGTCACTAAAAATTTTAAATACCCAGAGCAAGCGATAGACTTAAGTATTCGAGGAAAAGTATATGTAATGTTTATTATTGACTCAAAAGGGAATGTTAGTGGGATTAAAACAAGAGGTCCTGATAAAATTTTGGAGAAAGAAGCTTCTAGAATCATAGGATTAATGCCAAAAATGGAACCTGGTAGGCAACGAGGAAAACCGGTTAATATTCCTTATAGTTTACCTATTAATTTTGTATTGGAAAATTAGAGGCGTTTTATGGTTTCACCTGCTAAAATTTTAAAAGATAACTGGTTTTGTCTTGGAGGATATAGGCAGGTTGTAAATTCACTAAAAGCGCAAGGCGGATTGTAAAGCTTGTTAAAGTCAATTTTTACCAATCCGTTTTGTTTTGGTAAATCAAGGTATAAGTATCTGCCACCTCCATAAGTGGCTTCGCCATTTGTAATATCGCCAACCATTGTAAAACCATCCGAACCTACTTCGAGCGAATAGGTTTTTTCTTGGTAATTAAAACTTACGTTTCCAATAAAATTAGTACTGCGTTTACCATCAACCTTGGCTTTAACTATTTCATGCTTTTCTTTTTCGTAATAAGTGAATTTCCCATCAAGAACAAAGCTACTATTTAAGTCAAATTTTTTAAATCCTTTAAAGGCTTCAATAGCTGGATTTTTTGTATCCCAAACCCTTAAGTAAGGTTGTTTGGACCGTGTTATAATTTGCCAATTTAATTGCTTGTGGAATAGTTTTATGGAATTGCCATATTGGTTTAATTCTAAAGGTATTTTTGTAATAATAGAATCTTCTTTTGTTTTTACTACTGCATTTTTATTGGCAATAAAACTTAAAGAATCATCTTTCATAAAAATATTACCAATATTAATAGGGAGTTTTTCAGTTTTTAAAACCAAACTATTGTTATCTTCTTTACCAAAAGTATTGTTGCCCAAATTTAATTTATGTAAAGCCACCAACTGTAAATAATTTCCTTTTCGTTCTGCCATTTTGGTTTTGAAAAAAGAATCAATTTCCGAACGATAATTACTGTCTATAACAAATGTGTTTTCTTTTTTTTTGCATGCTGTAAACAGCATGATAATAATAATGATTCGTAAAAATTTCATTGGCAAAAAATTAGATAGAAAATTAAAGAATTTTAAATTAATGGTTTTAATTTATTTGTTTTCGCAAAATAATGTTCATATTCGTAACTTTATGGGAAGTGTATCGTCTTATAAATGATAATTTATACAGGAATTTATATCGTTAAATGAAATTATTTGCCAAGGAAGTTGTTAATTCATTAAAGCACATTGGAGCTATAGCGCCAAGTTCTAAGTACTTAGCAAATAATATTATTAAGCATATAGATTTTGGGGACAATCAAATTATTTTGGAGTTTGGTTGCGGAAATGGTGCAATTACCAAACAAATTTTAAGGAAAATGCCATCGAGTTCAAGGCTGATTTCATTAGAAATCAATGATCCTTTTATGAAGCATTGCCAAAATAAATTTAAAGTTTATAATAATTTCGAAATTTATAACCATTCTGCTATCGATTTTGATTTACTTTTAAATCAATTGGACATTGAAAAAGTGGACTACTTAATTTCTAGCCTACCACTTGCTATATTAAACAAGGCTGATTTAGATGTGTTGTTCAAAAAAATACCACAGTACTTAATTAACGATGGTAGCTTTGTACAGTACCAATACAGTTTAAACAAATACAAGTTTTTAAAAACTGTTTTTGATTCTGTAACACTAGATTTTACTCCAATAAATTTGCCTCCTGCGTTTATTTACAGATGTACTTAAAGTCTTTAAAACTCTAGTTTTTTCGCTTTGCAATAAAATTGCCTTGTGGTTGAATTACTTTAACTTCATCAAATTCATTTTTGTCATTTTCTATAAATTCAACTTTAAAACCATCCATTATTTTAAAATTAAATTTGTGTTTGGCGGTTGCTACTAATTCATATTCTGGTTGATTTGGCACGAATAAATAGAGTTTTTCATTTTTAATATAGACTTTCAAAGTCATTCCTGCCAATTCATATTCCCCAACATAACTTTCAAGTGTTTCTTTGCTTACATCTATAGTATTGGGTTTACGTTTAAATTCAATTGGATCTTTTAAAGCAGGTTCTATTTTTGATTTCATACTTGAAATTTCTCCAGCATTATTTGTTATAAAATTAAATCGTAAAGGTCCAGAATCTGTAGTGTCAATGCCAGTTTCTTCAACTTCAAAAGGCTCAAAGACATCATAGTGATAATGCTTAAGCCACATTTTCATTAACTTAAATTGTGCAAACAGCGAATCTCGTTCTACATTAATTTCAAATGAACCATATCCTGGATTAGAATATGTACCAGCATATTCTTGTTTTATATGAGATGGTCTAGTATTTTTTACTCTTTCAGAAGTTTTAGATGCTTTAGCTTCTTTCTCAGCTTTACTTGCTTTTTCCTGTGCATCAATAAATCGTTGAATCCAATCAGTTTTAGGGACATTTAGTATTCTGTCAGCAATGGTATTTCTAACTAAATTTGGGACTCTGGATCCATTTTGATTTGCCAATACAACAATACCAAGACTATCGCTAGGAAAAAACGCAACGTTAGCCGAAAAACCATCAATATTACCACCATGATTTACTCTATAATGGCCTTTATAAGACGACAAAGCCCAACCATAACCATAATTATTAAAATGTAATCCTGGAGTTTCTTCATCAGGAATAGCACCATTAACTACCATTTGCGAACTTATAGCTTCTGTAATATAAGCTTCAGGAATAATTTCTATGCCTTTGTATTTTCCTTTGTTAATCCAGGTAATTAACCATTTGGACATGTCATTTACACTACTGTTAATACTTCCAGCAGGACGCATTCCAGCAATTTTATAATAATCTCTTTGGGTGTTTGTACTATCTTTTTCGGTTTGATAACCTAAAGCAGCATTAGTACTTTTTTTCAATTCATCTATAGTAACATTAGATCGAATCATTCCTAATGGTTTAAAAAAACGTTCTTTTATATTATCCTCCCAACTTTTTCCGGTAATCTTTTCGGCAATTACACCTTGTGTTAAAAACATAAAATTATTGTAATACCATTGTTGTCGTATTCCAGTAAATGGTTTTTGAT
>CALZKX010000282.1 GCA_945788155.1 uncultured Flavobacteriaceae bacterium | reverse complement strand
TTGACGAACGTGGCAATAAACCTAGTAGGCTTTATAAAAAACTATCGACACGTGAAATTGAAGTTTTAAAACTTCTCTCATCTGGAAGACGAAACAAGGAAATTGCCAAAGAGTTGGATATTAATGAAAAAACCGTAAGTACTTACAAAGCGCGATTAATGAAAAAACTAAATGTTACTAATTTAGTCGATTTAGTGAATCAAGCGAGGCATTTAGATATTGGATAATTACAACACTCGGTTAAGTTTTCGGGAGAGTAACATTTTTAGGTTAGAGTAATTCATAACATCTTCTAAAACCGATTTGGAATTTGAAGGGTTTTCTATGCTCTCTTGTTTAAAGTCACCAACTTTTTGGTCTATTAAGTAACAACGTAAACTTAAAATAGTTTCGCTCACTAATTGTCCAATACTGTGTGTTTTAGCTTTTGGATAAATGTTTTTACGTTCCCAATCGTGTAGGTTATAACGTTCGTCATTCATTAAAATGTGAGAGATTTCGTTGGCTATATGTGGTTCTACTTTATTTACAAAACTCTCTAAGGCAAATTCGGGGTTTTGGTTTAAGGTGTCTATTAATACATAGTATAATTCTCTAAAATTATCATTAGTAAACTCCATTTCATCTTCTTGTAAATCTAAATATATTTTCTCGAACACTTTTGCTTGATGCACCACAGGTTCTAAGCCTAAATCGCCTTCGTCATTTTCTTTTAGTACCAAATCTTCAAACTCTTCAGTTCTATTTCCGTAAAGCAATAAAGCTTCAATTATTTTTCGTTCTAATTCGTATTGAACATTAACTTTTTTAGTAGTTGTTTGCGGTTTTACAACTTCAAAAGCTTTTTGTTCTTTTTTATATGATTTATTGGCTTCCTGAAGTTCTTTTTTGCTAATTTGAGCTAAGGTACTAAAGAGCACCTCTTCACTAATATCCATAATTCTAGCACATTCTTGTACATAGATTTCTTTTTGGATACGGTCTGGAATTTTAGAAATACTTGTGACCATATCTCTAATTAAAGCTGCTTTTTTTACAGGATCGTTCTTTGCTTCTTCCATGAGCAAAGAGGCTTTATAGGCAATAAAGTCTTTTGCGTTGGTTTTTAGGTATTCGGCTAACTCTTGATGTGTGTTCTGTTTTGCAAAACTGTCTGGGTCTTCGCCTTCGGGAAAAGTGCATACCTTTACATTCATACCTTGTTCAAGTATCAAATCAATGCCTCTTAAAGAGGCTCTAATTCCTGCTGCATCGCCATCAAACAACACTGTAATATTCTTTGTAAGGCGGTTAATCAGTCTTATTTGGTCAGACGTTAATGCTGTTCCAGATGAAGACACGACGTTGGTAATGCCTTTTTGATAAAACTGGATCACATCAGTATAGCCTTCAACCAAATAGCAATTATCTTCTTTGGCAATACTTTGTTTAGCAAAATAAATACCATAGAGTACTTTACTTTTATGGTAAATATCACTTTCTGGCGAGTTTAAATATTTGGCTGCTTTTTTATTGGTGCCTAAAATTCGGCCTCCAAAACCTAATATTCTTCCAGACATACTATGTATTGGAAACATGACTCGCCCTTTAAATCGGTCAAATTGCTTCTTTTCTTTAACAATAGTGAGTCCTGTTTTTTCTAAATAATTGAGTTGATATCCTTGTTTAATGGCCTCATCGGTAAAGGCTTGCCATTCGTCCAATGCGTAACCAAGCTGGAATTTTTTAATAATCTCATCGGTAAAACCTCGTTCCTTAAAATAACTTAAGCCAATAGATTTGCCAATATCTGTTTTATGCATGATGTTTTGAAAATATGTATTGGCATATTCACTTACCAAATACATACTTTCACGCTCACTTGCTACTTCTTTCTCTTCGTTGGTCTGCTCAGTCTCTTCAACTTCAATATTATACTTTTTAGCCAAATACTTTATAGCTTCTGGATATGTGAAGTGTTCGTGTTCCATTAAAAAAGATACGACAGTCCCTCCTTTTCCGCTTGAAAAATCTTTCCATATCTGCTTTACGGGAGACACCATAAAACTTGGTGAACGTTCTTCACTAAAAGGGCTTAGGCCTTTAAAGTTACTTCCAGATTTTTTTAAGTTTACAAAATCGCCAATAACCTCCTCTACACGAGCAGTTTCAAATACTTTATCTATGGTGGATTTTGATATCAAATTCCTTGGTTAAAATGAATCCTGCTTTTACAGGAATGACAATGTAAATGTAATATAATCCATTTGCATTTAAAATAGTTGGGTTTATTATTTGCAAATAAAAAGGGCTCAAACCATTAGATAGTTGAACCCTTTTTAAAAACAAGTAAATAGTGATTTTTAATCCATATCGAATCTCACGCCTACTGAAATATTGTTTTGCTTTACTACTTGGTCATTAAAAATTGGCGATAAATCGTATTTTACATACAAAGCAGTGTCATCAAAAGCTATATAACCACTCAAGCCATACACTAAACCTGTAGCATTAAAACTTTTCTTCATTTTATCTTTAATTTTTTCACCATCAACAGAATATTTAAGCTTTTGCCTAGTGCCTATATTAAATCCTGCGTAACCTCCAATTCCTATTTTAAATTGGTTGCGAGTGGAATACCTAAAATAATTTTCCCTGTCAATACGTTTTGATGGTCCAAACTCAAAATGTACTGGAAACACCAAATTTGTAATAGATAGTTTAGATTTTTTTAATTCTGATGGAAACTCTTCTAACATTGTTTCATCTCCATTTTGAGTGAAGTACATATTGTCTTTGGGTTTTAATCCATTAATTTGAAATGAATATCCATATTTTATTCTTAAAAAGTTTGAGTTTTGAAACACACGAGTTTTCCAAGCCCAACCTATTTCAAAGAAACGTGAACCTCCAATTTTATAAGGTGTATCGTCAAAGTTTTCGCCTTCAATAATAGCGTTGTTCAAACCAAAGGCTAAAACAAAATCACTAGTGGTTCGTTTGTCATAACGATACGGTTTGTCATCCCTTTGCTTACCAATAAAAATAAAACTCTCACTCGTTTCATCTCCACGCCCTATTCTTATCAACCCTCTTTCATCTCTGGTTTTATCTTCAAAAATATAACCATTGCGTTTTAATAATTCAATTTTATTGTCGATAATAGCTATTCTGTTTTCAATGTTCAAAGCATGTTTCTGGGCAGCTTCTTTTTTTAATTGATTGGCTTCATTTAGTGAAATTTCACCTTTGTCTAAGCGTTGATTAATCGCTTCAACTTTAGTTTTTAATGCCTCTCGTTCTTCTTGTTCAATTGCTTTTTTAAGTTTTATAAGCATGTCAATGCTTTCGCTTTTTGTTGCTGACTCTTGAGCATTCATTAGTTGCATACTAAAGCTTAGTATAAAAACTATAAGGTACTTTGTAATTGTTTGCATAACTGTTCGTTTTTTATTGATTTTTTGATTTGATGAATTTTAATTATTTCTTTGGGCTACTACTGTTTTTACCTCGTTATATCCTGTTTTCAACATTTCGAAAACACGTGTTCTAAAAGACTGCTCCTCTATGTCGTTTTCAACACTTAGCAGTAAAGCGTTTGCGTCAATTGTTTTGGTGTTTTCATTATAAAGCCTTTTAAAAGAAATTTCTCGTTGTGCCGCACTTAATAAAGCATCTATTTCGGCATTAGTCACTTCTCTAGATTGTTGCATAGTTTGTATTTGAACAACCACCTCTTTTGCTTTTTGCTCTTCAAAGCTTAAAGGTTTTATTGTTGTTTCTTTAGAGGTTTCTTTTGAATTTTCAGCAACAACCATTTCATCAATTTTATTTAGAATTAACTTATGCTGCTCTTTGTTGAGTTTTTGTTTTAACGCAGATTTGTTGCTTCGTTGCTTTTTAAGTGGTTCTTTCATATTATTTTCAGAAGCTACCTTTTCAGTTTTATAAAAATGTGTTTCTTTATCCTTAGTAACAATTTTATCTTTTGTATTGATATTAATTGGTTCTGAATCTGTTTTATTAGTATTAACAATTATTGGTTCAATAGTATCTGTATTGCCATTATTAATTATTGTTGTTATTAATAATACCCCAACAATACTTGCTGCAATACCTAAATACCAGAAGCCTTTGCTGTTCTTTTTTGATTCATTGGCATCAAGTTTATCACTTAAGTTTTGCCATGTATTGGAACTTGGCTGTATGGTACGTTGCTCCAATTTATCTTTTAATTGTTCTTCATATTTCATTGGTGCCATGGGTAACTGTATTAAGTTTTTTTAGTTGTTGTTGCAAAAGCTGTCGTGCTTTAAATAACTGCGATTTAGAAGTGCCTTCGTTTATACTTAGCATTGTTGCTATCTCGCTATGTTTATATCCTTCTATGGCGTACATTACAAATACCATTCGGTAACCTTCGGGAAGATGGTCTATGAGTTGCTGGATTTCGGCAACATCGATCTCTTCATTAATATTGTTTGTTGCTATGTCTTGACATATGGTTTCGTCTGAGCTAAACTCCAATTGTTTTTTTGAGCGTAAAAACGAAATGGCTTCGTTAACCATGATACGTCTTATCCAACCTTCAAAACTTCCATTACTGTTAAAACTTTTCAGCTTTGTAAACACTTTAAAAAACCCGTTAAGCATGACTTCTTCCGCATGGTGCACATCGTTAATGTAATAGCGACAAACACTTAACATTTTTGGTGCATGCCATTCATACAAGGTATGTTGTGCTTCACGATTATTTCGGCTCGCTTTTTTTATAAGCTGGGCTTCGTTTTTATACAATTGAATGACTTTCAATGGATTCATTTTAATCTTCTATTTATATAGACGCAATAATGATGCAAATGGTTGTATGCTATTAAAAAATATTTTTTGAGACTGCAATTTAGAGAAAGTATTCCTAGCTATAAAACAATGGTTTTGTGAGAAAAAATAGCTAAATTCGTTTGCTAGTATTAAACTTGCTTCATGACGTCTTATAAAAGTTATTAAAACGACGTCACATCTTTAAAAATTGGCATTAACTCAAAAAATATTATGAAACAAAAAGTGATTTTTTCTCTAGTGGCTTTACTAAGTCTTATCGTATTCAGTTCTCACAACCTGTATATCAAACTAAAAAGTTTTCACCTGAAACCAGGAACAGAGACTGCTATTTACCTTTACAACGGTACTTTTGAAAAAAGTGAAGCCATTGTGGCACGCAATAGAATGAGTGATGTATCGCTGATAAACCCTGGAGATAAGGCCATACATCCAGATACAGCAATGTGGTTTGAGGAGAACAATCAGACCGTACTGAAAATAAAAACTGGAGAAGAAGGAACCGGACTTCTAGGTGTTTCGACACTTCCCAGAGTAGGAAATTTTACAGCCAAAAGTTTTGTCGACAACATGAAACATGAAGGCCTGTTACATATACTGGAAGCAAGAAAAAAATTGGGTGAGGATACAAAACCAGCTAAGAAAAAATATTCCAAACATGTAAAAACCATATTTCAAGTTGGTAACAAACAAACCGAAGATTTTAAAACCATTTTGAACTACCCTATAGAATTGGTGCCTATAAATAATCCCTATGCACTAAAACCTAACGATTCCTTGTCGATGCAATTATTGATAGACGGAAATCCAGCACCTGGAGTTATGGTTTATGCTGGATATGCTGGACATAAGGGCAAATCGAAAGATGGTTTACCGCATGACGCATTT
Organism: uncultured Flavobacteriaceae bacterium; assembly: GCA_945788155.1. Classification (GTDB taxonomy): domain Bacteria; phylum Bacteroidota; class Bacteroidia; order Flavobacteriales; family Flavobacteriaceae; genus Pontimicrobium. Next base: position 4,711 of record CALZKX010000282.1, on the reverse strand, counting down.
CAGGTAAAAACAAATTCAAGAGGCATCGTAACCATCAAACTCAGTAAGGCAGGGCATTGGTATTTCCGTTCAGTGCATGTAACCAAAAGCAAAGAGCCAGATGCCGATTATATTTCCAATACGGCTTCAATAACGTTTGAAATAAAAAACTGACGAATTACTTTGACGAAATGCTAGACGTAATTTGAAGCAGCAGAAAATAGTATAGTAACCAACTGAGAAATTAGTGATGTATCAACAAAAGAAGCATTGCTTCAAAAAAATAATGCTGCTTGCAAAACAAATAATGGATAACAAAAGTGGTGCTTTAAAAAATTACTTCTTCCTATCAATCACATAATTTACCATTAACTCTAGTGAATTTCTAAATGGAGATTCTGGATAGTTCTTTAATAACAACAAAGCTTCTTCTTGGAATTGTTTCATTTTAGTAATGGCATAATCTAAGCCTCCATTGTTTTTTACAAATGCAATCACTTCCTTGACACGATTTTTATCTTTATTATGATTTTTTACGGAGTTAATCAACCAATCGTGGTCTTTTTTTGAGCAGTTATTTAGCACATGTATAAGTGGCAAGGTCATTTTTTGTTCCTTAATATCTATACCTGTGGGTTTGCCTATTTTGGTGTCGCCATAATCAAACAAATCATCTTTTATTTGAAATGCCATCCCTATAAGCTCGCCAAATTTATGCATGGCATCAACCTCTGGTGTATTGGGTTTAACTGAAGCTGCTCCCAAACTACAACAAGCTGCAATTAAAGTTGCTGTTTTCTGGCGGATAATCTCATAATAAACGTCTTCTGTAATATCTAATTTACGTGCTTTTTCTATTTGCAACAGTTCGCCTTCAACAATTTCACGAACTGCTACCGAAATTATTTTAAGTAAATCGAAATCGTTATTATCAATACAAACCAACATACCCTTAGATAATAAATAATCGCCAACCAATACGGCTATTTTGTTTTTCCATAAGGCATTAATCGAAAAGAACCCTCGTCGTCTATTACTATCGTCCACAACATCGTCATGTACTAAAGAAGCTGTATGAATCAATTCGATCACCGAAGCACCTCTATATGTACGCTCGCTTACTTCGCCATTATTGAGCATTTTGGAAACAAGAAATACAAACATTGGTCGCATTTGTTTTCCTTTTCTATTTACAATGTAATAGGTAATTCTGTTAAGAAGAGCTACTTTGCTAGACATAGATAATCGGAACTTTTGCTCAAAAAGTTCCATTTCATAGTCTATAGGTTGTTTTATTTGCTCAACTATTTTCATTAGCGACACTAAAGATACATTTTAGCCAAATATAATCAAGATTTATTTGCTAGTTGGCCGCAAGCAGCATCAATATCCTTACCACGTGAACGTCTTACAGTTACGGTTATATTATTACGCTCTAACATTAAAACGTACATATTTATAGCTTCGTTATCTGCTTGTTGGAATTCGCCATCGTCAATAGGATTGTACTCAATTAAATTAACTTTACTTGGTGCAAATTTACAGAACTTAATTAAGGCGTCTACATCTTCTTTCTTGTCGTTAATTCCTTGCCAAACCACATACTCGTAGGTAATTGGATTTTTGGTTTTAGCGTACCAATATTCTAAAGCTTCTCTTAAATCTGCTAACGGAAATGTTGCATTAAATGGCATAATAGATGTACGAATTGAATCTCTTGCAGAATGTAGTGACACTGCGAGTTTAAACTTTACCTTATCGTCTGCCATTTTTTTAATCATCTTAGGCACACCTGATGTTGATACTACAATACGTTTTGGAGACATCCCCAACCCTTCAGGCGAAGTTATTTTGTCTATGGCCTTAAGTACGTTATTGTAATTCATAAGCGGTTCACCCATTCCCATAAAAACAATGTTAGATAATGGACGATTATGGTATAATCTACTTTCTTTGTCAATAGCGACTACTTGGTCGTAAATTTCGTCCGGATTTAAGTTACGCATGCGTTTTAAACGTGAAGTAGCACAGAATTTACAATCTAAGCTACAACCAACTTGGGACGACACACAAGCTGTCGTTCGGTTTTTTGTTGGAATTAAAACGGATTCTACAATTAATCCGTCATGTAATCGTACAGCATTCTTTATTGTGCCATCACTGCTTCGCTGTATATTATCGACTTCTATATGATTGATTACAAAATTAGCTTCCAGCATGTCCCTGGTTTGTTTTGAGATATTGGTCATATCTTCAAACTTATGAGCCGATTTTTGCCAAAGCCATTCATACACTTGATTGCCCCTAAAAGCTTTATCACCTTGGCTTACAAAGAAAGCCCTAAGTTCTTCTTTGGTTAAGTTTCGTATGTCTTTTTTAGTTTGAGTCATTATATACAAAAAAGCCTCGAAAAACGAGGCTCATTTTAAAATTATATGATTAACATGGCGTCGCCATAACTATAAAATTTATAGCCTTCTTTAATGGCTTCTTGATAGGCACGTTTAATAAAATCGTGTCCAGCAAAAGCAGAAACCATCATTAGTAAGGTGGATTTTGGTGTATGGAAATTTGTGACCATACAGTTAGCTATACTAAACTCGTAAGGAGGAAAAATAAACTTATTGGTCCATCCGGAATACTCATTTAAGGTACCACTTGACGATACCGAACTCTCTATAGCTCTCATTGCTGTTGTACCAACAGCACAAATACGTTTTTTATTACTTAATGCAGAGTTAATTGTATCGGTTGCAATTTTGTTAATCATTATTTCTTCGCTATCCATTTTATGTTTGGATAAATCTTCAACCTCAACAGGGTTAAAGGTTCCTAGGCCAACATGTAAAGTTACTTCGGCAAAATCAACCCCTTTAATTTCCAAACGTTTAAGTAAGTGTTTTGAAAAGTGCAAACCAGCTGTTGGAGCTGCAACAGCGCCTTCATTTTTAGCAAAAATAGTTTGATAGCGTTCTTCGTCTTCTGGCTCGACCTCTCTCTTTATATACTTTGGTAATGGTGTTTGCCCAAGTGCTGTTAATTTATTTCTAAATTCTCCATAGGATCCATCATACAAAAAACGTAAAGTTCTACCTCTTGATGTTGTATTATCGATAACCTCAGCTACCAAAGTATCATCATCTCCAAAATACAATTTATTACCAATACGGATTTTTCTAGCAGGATCTACCAGTACATCCCAAAGGCGTTGTTCGGCATTTAATTCTCTTAATAAAAATACTTCTATTCTTGCTCCTGTTTTTTCTTTGTTACCAAATAATCTAGCAGGAAACACTTTAGTATTGTTTAATACCATCACATCTTCTTCCTCAAAGTAGTCGATAAGATCTTTAAAAAGTTTGTGTTCAATAGTTTGATCTTTACGATTAAGCACCATTAATCTTGCTTCATCACGATGTTCTGAAGGATATTCGGCTAATAATTCATCTGGAAGATCGAAATGGAAATGTGATAATTTCATATATGTTTTTATTTTTTTGAAAGCTGCAAATATACAACCTCAAAATAGGCGTTGTCAAGTATTTGAGTCTTTATTTTAAAATTCGGAAAAGTTAAACCCTAAATTTTTTAAGTCATTCCAAAAATCTGGATAAGATTTGGAGACGACATTAGCTTCAAAAATATTAAAGCCAACCTTAATCGCTAATGGTGCAAAAGCCATTGCCATTCTATGGTCATAATAGGTTTTAATCTCGACATTATTGGCTAATGGGTTAATTTTTGAGAAGGTAAGACTGTCGTTTGTAATGTGTACGTTAGTTCCAAATTTTTCTATTTCGTTTTTTAGAGCCGCTAGCCTATCTGTTTCTTTTATTTTGAGGGTATGTAAGCCTGTTAAATGACAATTAATTTCCAAGCCAAGGCAAGTCACTGCTATTGTTTGCGCAATATCTGGTGCGTTACTTAGATTGTAAGAGAAATGATTTATATGGTTACTAACCTTGGTTAAGGTAATAGATGTATTATTAAATGTAGTTTCTACTCCAAACTCTTTATAAATACTGCTTAAAACAGAATCGCCTTGTAAACTATATTCTTTGAATGCTGATAATTCAATTTTTGTTCCAATGGCGCTTAAGGCTACAATACTGTAAAAATAGGAGGCTGAAGACCAATCGGACTCTACTATTATTTTTTTGGGAGTATGTTCAATAAAAGGTCGAACTGTTATTTGGTTGTTTTCAAACTTTGTTTTTACACCAATTTGTTCTAATAAGTTAATTGTCATTTTTATGTAAGGTATTGATGTTATTTTGCCTTCTAACGTCAATTTTAAACCTTTTTTTAAGCGTGGTGCAATGAGCAACAATGCCGAAATATATTGGCTACTAACATTTGCAGATAAAGCAACTTGATGCTTATTTATGGTTTTTCCTTTAATTTTAAGTGGAGGATAGCCTTCGTTTTTCAAATAAGAAATATCTGCGCCTAAATCTTTAAGGGCATCAACAAGGATTTTAACAGGTCGTTCCTGCATTCTAGAAGAGCCTGTAAGTACAACTTCCCTTCTTTCCTGTAGTGAGAAGTAGGCGGTTAGAAACCGCATTGCCGTTCCAGCATGATGAATATCTATAGTACTTGAATCACTGCTTAAAGCGTTTTTCATGAGTTTAGAATCGTCGGAATTTGACACATTTACTATCTCAATATTAGGATATAATGCTTGCAATAACAACAACCTGTTGGACTCACTCTTTGAGCCTGTGATTTT
>CALZKX010000281.1 GCA_945788155.1 uncultured Flavobacteriaceae bacterium | reverse complement strand
TTCCAATTTCTTTTACTACTACTGTTGAAGAGTTTATTGCGCACGATAGTTTAAAAATGTCTTACTCTACACAACAACTGGGTAATGAATTTCATATAAAAAGTCATTCTATTTTATTTGAACAAGGACTTGCCGATAATGATATTAATGTGCAAGAATGGGACGAGACAAAATGTTTTTTTTATATTGGAGATAAAAGCGCAATACCGTTCGATATTTTTGCTGCCTCCTTTTATTTATTAAGCCGCTATGAAGAGTACATGCCTCATGTAAAAGACGAATATGGACGTTTTACAGCAAATGATAGTTTGGCATATAAACACAATTTTTTGAAACAGCCAGTTGTGGATATTTGGGCTTATAAATTTAAAAAGGCACTACAAACCAAATTTCCAGATTTTCAATTTGCTGAAAGAACTTATAGCGTAAAGCCAGTTATTGATGTTCCAATGGCCTATTATTTTAGGCAAAAGGGTTTAATGCGAACCGTAGGTGGTACGTTAAGTGATATTTTTAGGCTTAAAATAAAACAATTATACAAACGTTATTTGGTGTTATTGCGATTTAAAAGAGATCCCTTCGATACTTTTAAATGGATTATCAATATGCAAAAACACAACAATAGCAAGTTTTTGGTGTGCTTTTTAATTGGCGATTATACAACATACGATAAAAATATAAGCATCAATAAAAAAGAGTTTGTGTCGTTAATAAAATCGGTTGCCGATTACTGTAACGTTGGCTTAAAAGCATCCTATTTTGCATTAGAGGATTTGGATGTTTTAAAAAAAGAAAAACAAACTATGGAGTCTACAATCAATACATCGCTTATAGCCTCCAGAAACTCATTTTCAAAACTTAACTTGCCAAACACTTATCGCAATTTAATCGATTTGGAAATCAGGGAAGATTATACCATGGGTTATATCAATTATATTGGGTTTAGGGCTGGAACATGCACACCTTTTTTGTTTTACGATTTAGATTATGAAGTGCAAACCCCATTGCTGGTAAATACATTTCATTTAATGGATTATGCACTTGTAAAATATGCTTCCTTATTGGACAAAAAACAAACTTTAGAAAAAATTATATTAGAAATAAAAAAAGTGAATGGCACTTTTACGCCCATATTTCATAATTACTCTTTTAGCGACGACCCAAGATGGTATGGATTTAAAGAGTTGTTTACCTTAGCATTAAATTCAGCACATGAAAATTAATAATATCTCGCACGTTTTTTTTGATTTAGATCATACATTATGGGATTTTGATAAAAACTCAGGGCTTACTTTTGAAAAAATATTTCAATTAAATAGTATAGATACTAATTTAAAAGAGTTTTTAGAAGTTTATGAGCCAATCAACTTTAAATATTGGAAACTGTACAGGGAAGAAAAAATAGAAAAGTCCAAATTGCGTTTTGGTCGTTTACATGATGCATTTAATGAGTTGAAAGTTATTGTAAAGCCTAGTATGATTTACAAATTATCCGAAGATTATATCACACATTTATGCACTTTCAACCATTTGTTTGAAGGAGCTATAGACATCTTAGAGTATCTCAAGCCAAAATACCAACTCCATATTATTACCAACGGGTTTAAAGAAGTACAACAAGGAAAATTAAATAATGCCAACATAGATCACTATTTTAGTACAGTTACGAATTCCGAAATGGTAGGCGTCAAAAAACCTAATCCAAAAATATTTAATCATGCACTTGATTTAGCAAATGCCAATACTACAAACAGTATTATGATTGGAGATAACCTTGAAGCTGATATTTTAGGAGCTTTAGAGGTTGGCTTAGATGCTATTTGTTTTAATTACCATAACGAAAGTTTAAATGGAGAAGTAAAACATGTTGATAACCTCATGGATTTGAAACAATTTTTATAATTACAAAATGTATATTTACAATTCTTAACAAAGCAATAAAATTATACAGATGAAAAAAAAAGTTATCACATTAATTCTAGTTTTAGGGGTTGTTATTTTTGCAAAAGCACAATCTAGTATAAACGATTATAAATATGTAGTAGTACCCCATTTTTATGAATTTGTAAAAGGAAAGGATGCTTTCAGATTAAATACTATTACAAGATTCCTTTTAAGAAAAAATGGATTAAATGCTTTTATGCAAGAAGAAATAAAAGAAACGGATTATAAAAGGAACAATTGTCTTGCATTAAAGGCTGATGTAATGAATATTAATAGTATGCTTATGACAAAGCTAAAAGTAGTTTTGAAAAATTGCGATGGAGACATTGTTTTTGAATCTAAAATTGGACAGTCTAAAGTTAAGGAGTATGGTATTGCTTATAAGGAAGCATTAAATAGAGCTTTTGAATCATTCGAAGGCATAAACTATCATTACATACCAAATAAAGATATTATCTCGAGAGCTGATGAAAAAAATTCTGAAGATGAAGCAGCTATAGCTAAAAAGCTAGTGGGAAAATTAAAGGATGAACTAAAAGAAGAAAAAGATAAAGAGATTATTGTTAAAACAAAAGAAGATGATGGACGTAAAATTTTGCCTGATGAAATTATAAAAGACAATAATACAAGCTATTTAAAGGCAATACCAGTAAATAATGGATTTGAATTAATTAATATTGGCACAAATAAAATAGAATATATAATTCAAAAAACAGCGTTGAAAGAGATTTATATCATTAAAAATCAAAATGGTATAGTTTACAAAAAGGAAAAGGTTTGGATTATAGAATATTTGGTTGATGGAAAATCTATTTCCAAAACATTAGAAATTAAATTTTAATACTCATATTTATCTTTCCATCGGGTTTTTAAAAATTCACGTAATCCATTTTCACGAGGATTATCACCAGGATTATAGAGCTTTGTGTTTTTAATGTCATCTGGTAAAAATTCATGAAGTGCAAAGCTGTTTTTATGGTTATGTGCGTATTGGTAATTATCGCCATAACCTAATTCTTTCATTAATTTTGTTGGTGCATTACGTAAGGAAAGCGGCACACTCAAATCACCAGTTTCTTGTACTAACTGTTGTGCATCCTTTATGGCTTTGTAAGCTGCATTACTCTTTGGCGAACATGCTAAATATGTAACACATTGGCTTAGTATAATTCTAGATTCCGGATTACCAATGGTCGAAACTGCTTGAAATGTACTGTTAGCGATTACCAAAGCAGTTGGATTGGCGTTTCCAATATCCTCACTTGCTAGAATAAGTAATCTACGTGCAATAAATTTCACATCTTCGCCACCTTCAATCATTCTAGCTAACCAATACACAGCAGCATTTGGATCACTACCTCTAATAGATTTTATTAATGCGGAAATGATATCGTAATGTTGTTCGCCAGTTTTATCGTATCGAACTGTATTGTTTTGTACTTTTTGTAAAACAGCCTCATTTGTGATAATAATTTTATTAGAATCGTAAGAATTAACGATTAACTCGAAAATATTCAACAATTTTCTAGCATCGCCTCCAGAAAGACGCAACAGAGCTTCCGTTTCGTCGATAATAATGCTCTTTTGGGATAGAATGGCATCTTTTTCCACAGCACGCTTTAAAAGGCTTTCTAAATCGTTTTTGTCAAACGAATTTAAAATATAAACTTGACAACGCGATAACAATGCTGGAATCACTTCAAAACTTGGATTTTCGGTGGTGGCTCCAATTAAAGTAACCCAGCCTTTTTCCACCGCTTGTAATAAAGAATCTTGTTGAGATTTACTAAAGCGATGTATTTCATCAATAAACAAAATAGGATTTTTTGTTGTAAACAAGCCACCGCTTTGTTTTGCTTTATCAATTACTTCACGCACATCCTTTACTCCAGAGTTAATTGCACTCAGCGTGTAAAAAGGTCTTTTAGATTCGTTGGCAATAATGTGCGCTAAAGTTGTTTTGCCAATTCCTGGAGGTCCCCAAAAAATTATTGAAGGAATGATTCCTTGTTTAATAGAACTTGTTAACGATCCATTAGGACCAATCAAATGCGACTGACTAATGTAATCTTCCAGGGTTTTTGGTCTTAAACGTTCTGCTAAAGGTTCATTCATATTGTAAAATTAAGCGAATTATTTATTATTTTAATGACAAAGTTTCATTATCAATAGTTTTGGTTAGTTATTTGATTCGTTACGACTAAAAAGTACCATGAGCAATCAAGATCAATTTAAATACACAACAGGAGTTGTTGGTTATCCAATAGCATTTGTAATGCTTATTTGGCTAGTTTTTTGGTTTGAAGTTCGGTTTGGATTTAGTTTTAATGAGCTTGGAGTATATCCTAGAACTTTAAGTGGTTTAAAAGGTATAATTTTTAGCCCTTTTATACATGGTAGTATAGAGCATTTGTATCATAATTCAATTCCTCTTTTTGTACTGTCTATGGCTCTGTTTTATTTCTATCGTTCCATTTCTTGGAAAGTTATTGGCTTTGGTATTTTATTTTCTGGACTGCTAACTTGGTTTATTGCACGACCTGCTTTTCATATTGGAGCAAGTGGGTTGATTTATGTATTGATGAGTTTTATCCTTTTCAAAGGTATTTTTGTTAAGCATTTTAGGCTTATTGCATTATCATTATTAGTGGTGTTTCTTTATGGCTCAATGATATGGTATGTATTTCCAATTAAGGAAAAAGTGTCTTGGGAAGGACATTTATCTGGATTAATCATTGGGTTTGTTTTTGCTTTGTTTTTTAGAAAATCGATTATAAAACCTAAAAAGTATGCTTGGGAACAACCTAATTATAATGAAAATGAAGACCCTTTTTTAAAGCATTTTGATGAAAACGGAAACTTTATAGAGCATATCGAGCCAGATGTAGAACAGGAGAATCCTATAGTTAATTATACTTTTAAAGAAAATAAAGAATAATGTTTAATCCCAAAAGTCTTACAATTTAAGATAATCTTTGCCTAACCACTTCATACAAAAAGGCACCACAAGCTACAGAAACATTAAGAGAACCTATGCTTCCATACATTGGTAGTTTGGCTTTATCGTCAGCCAGTTTTAATATAGAAGGTGAAACACCTTTGCCTTCAGATCCCATTATTAATGCGCAAGGTTCGGTAAATGATACATCGTAGAGCGTATTATCAGTTTTCTCTGTTGCAGCAATTACTTTAATACCAGAGGCCTGTAAATGAAACATAGCATCTTTTATATGGTCAACTTTACAGATAGGTACGTTAAAAACGGCTCCAACACTTGTTTTAATAGTATCGCCATTTACTGGCGCACCACCTTTTTTTTGAATAATGATACCATTAACGCCTGTACACTCTGCGGTACGTATAATAGCGCCAAAATTTCGAACATCATTTATTTGATCTAAAAGTAAAAATAAGGGTGTTTTACCAGATTCAATAACGTTTAAAACTAAATTATCAAGATTATAAAATTCAATTGGCGAAATTTGAGCCACAACACCTTGATGGTTATTTTTAGTCAATCTATTAAGCTTTTCAACAGGAACGTATGATGTATTTATGCCTTCCTTTCTTAAGAGAGTTTCTAATTCAAGAAATAATTCGCCTTTAAGCCCTTTTTGTACAAATACCTTATCTATGGTTTTTCCAGATTTAATGGCTTCAATGATGGCTCTTATACCAAATATTTTGGTTTCTTTTTGCATGAGAGCAAAAGTAGGAATTATAAGTACGATTTCTTTATACGAAGTCAGTTTTTTAGAATTATTTATAAAGATTAATTCATTTTTAAGATTAAAAAATAGTTTTAAATATAGTTACACCTTTAACAAAAATATTTAAGAGTTTACAAGTGTATTGAAATTCAATCTGAAGTGGCTTTTACAAAGGTGACAACTAGGCTGATGTTGCATTTAATACTGAAGATGTAGAATATTTAACTTAATGATTTTAAGATAATGATGGTGACCTTGATATTTATCTGAAAGGAGATAAAGTGTTGATATTAAACTATGGAAAAAAAACTCTTCTAATTCTAATAATTGGATAAACTATGGTTAACTATTAATTTAGTTGATTCACCAATGTATCATAGTGAGCAAACAATTTAATTAAATCGCTTTCGTTGTCAATATCTACTTTTTCTTTTTTAATAAACGATTTCATTAATGAATCATAAGAGTCGTCAAAAGCATTATAAATAGTTTTTTTCGTTATAGGTAAAGCAATATCTTTAGTATTATCTAGAAAGTAATAGTTTTCATATTGTACAAATTTTGCAGGAAACGAACTAGTTAATGACGTTTTTGCAGGTTTCGGTTCTCTATACTTTACCAGTTCCTGTTTTAATAAAGTTATTTTTTCGCCGTCATGGATAACTTTTAGATATCCTAATTTTCCAGTATCACTTTTGTTAGGCAAATATTTTTGATACACATATAATTTACCAGCAATAGAACAACTAATATTTAACGCTTTTACTAAAATTTCTATTGTATTTTCTTTTTTAACTTCTATCACATCAAAATAGGCATTATATCTTGCAGCAAATAACTCTTTAGCGACTTTATTATTAACAAATACTTTTCCTAATAAAAATGAATCAATAAAATACTTACTTCCTATTACATTTTCTTCGTTAACATAAAGCGATTTATCAAGGTTGTTAACAAGAGACATAAATACTTCTTGCATTCTATACTCTCCTGTTGACGCAAGATTTGAACTATTAAGGTTTTGGCTAATTACAGTTTGTGCATTTATTAAAAATGGAATCAAGACAATTAATACTAATAAATTCTTTTTCATGATGTATAATTTTATATTATTAAAAGTACGAATAATATATTATAAAACAAAAACGCAATTATTAGATTAGTTATTGTTGAATTGTTTTTGCACACAAAAGGTTATTTAAGAATAGGATAAAAAAAACCATCATGCAATTGCATGATGGTTAATAAAGTCTTTTAAGTATTAAAACTTATTTACTGTTTAGTAAGCCTGAAACTTGCTTGTTTTTTTGACCCACAACCATCATTAATATCAGAGGTATAAGTCACAATAAAAGAACTATCGTCTGGAGTTGCGAGATTATAAGTAGAATTAACTTCAGCGGGTCCACTAACGAGATCACCACCAGCACAACCAGCACCTAATGGCCCTGAAAGAATTATTTCTCCGCAAATAAAGTCAAGAGCTATATCTTGAGGTCCATAACCAAATTCAGGCAATGTTGGGACATCTCTAATAACTCGTGATGCTCCACCTGTAGCTTCAATGGTATAAATACCATCAGTATAATCTGTTGCACCAAATATATCTCCACGTACAACAGTCTCTAATAAATATTGCCCAGAATATACGTTATCTGAAGGTAAATTAGCAACAACATTCGCGCTATAGATATATGGTGATTTAAAGTAAGAACCCTGTAAACTACCACTACCATCTTCAGCGCTAAATGATCTACCATCTGTTAAATCTACTTTTAAACGTATTACCATTTGGTCACCACAAGCAACCCCATTAGATGGTAAGCCTAAAGCGGTTAAAGACTCTTGAAGGGTTATTCTTATAGATGTACTTGGCAACCCATTACTACTTGTTGTAAATTCTGAAGCAGGTATTGTTGTCACTAATGCTTCAGATGCTCCATCAGTATTAATATAAACCTCTACTTGAGAGAGTAAACCTCCAAAATCTTCGTCTTGCTCTTCTATTATTACTTCAAAATATGAAGAAAGATCTACCACGTCAAAAGTAGGACTGGTAATATCTAGTGTTCTCAGTACAGCACCATATTCTACGCCATCAAAAACACTATATATTGCATTATCAGGATCGTTTGAACAACTATTAAAAGTAGATACTGCTAATACAATTAATATATATTTATTTATTATTTTTTTCATCTTATCTTATATTTAATTTGCAACAGGAAAACCTGGAGATGCTGGGTTTGTGTCCCAGAATACTTGAATATCTACTCCACTTTTTTGAGTTGCGTTTGAGTTAGTATTAGTATAGTTTGCTGGATAGAAAAACGATCGGATAAACCCTCCAGGAGTAGGCTCAATATTTGGCTGTAATGTTGTAGGATACCCTGTTCTTCTATAAAAGTTATAAGCATCAGTTCCATTGCCAAACATAGCAACAAAATATTGCATAGATAAAATGTCCCATTTATCGCTAGTTGACCCTGCATCCCATTCAGCGGATAAGTCAGCATTAAACCAATCTATGTAGTCAGATTCTAAAGCTAAATTTGGACCTTCATCAAGAGGATCATCTGGATTGGCACCATTACCAAAAATCCAATTATATCTATCTGTTTTAGGAGAAAAATTAATTACTTTATCTATAGACATATTTATACCTTCAAACATTGTTGTCTTAGCAGTAGGAATTTCTCCAGCAATCATTTGTGTTTCCGCTATCATAAATTTTGTCCAAGAGGCTAACATAATTGGAGTAATACCTGCACCACCATTACCATCACCATTTACTTGTGGATCGTAAGATAAGTCATCAAGAGTACCACCAGCAGGGTATACACCATTTAAAGTTCTTAAGAAACCATCTGGTGGAATACCATTGTCATTACCATGGTCTCTTCCCCACCAACCTTTAGGAACACCACAATATGTGTAACCTGCATAGTGAGGAGGAGGATTAATTAATCCACACTCAAGAACCTCTTCATCAGCTGGTTCTCCACCTATCCCTGGAGTTTGACTAACTTGTCTATAGAAATAGAATAAAGTTCGAATATCAAATCTAGATGGACTAGAATAAGCATCAGGATCTGTTCCAGCCATGTAATCCATTAAAGAATTAGACATATATCTACCGCCACCAGTAGTGGTATAACTTGCACTGTAAGCTGGATGACGAGTATCTGGTTGTAAAACATTTTTACCCCAGTTAAATTGGAAATCATCAGCGGTTGATGCAATATAATTTCCAGTACCTACGATAGAATTAAAACTACCAATGGCACTGCCATCTACTAATCTAGTAGCCATATAAGCCTTCATTTTAAGTGTATTAGCAGCTTTTATCCATTTATCCCAATCTCCATCGTAAAAGAAATCAAGTTCCGGATCAGCAAGAGCTGTATCGTTAAAATTCGTAATTGCAGAGTCTAATAATGTTATTGCAGCTGCATAAACACTTACACCACTATCAGAGGCAGGATTTAAATTTTCACCACCCAATAATGCTTCTGTGTAAGGGATGTCACCAAAAAAGTCAACCAAGGTCATAAGTATGTATGATTGCATAACTTGTCCCATAGCAATGTGGTGTGTTAAACCTGATTCTTCAGCTAAGCTATTCATTGTTTTTAAATCTAGTAGCATTCCTCTATATGCTGAACTCCACCTTCCATCGAATGATGTAGGGGAAAAAGCATTAGTATAGTCTCTACCTGACATATAATCAATACGTGTCATTTGAGAACCGGTTCTACCAAAGCCTTCAACAAAGAATGCAAAATTAACTTGAACGCTGTTCAAGAAAAAATCTGGATTAGCCTGATCTGGCGTCAAGGCATTTGGATTTTTAGTTATGTCTACATTAGTAGTTTCACATGAGGATAATAATACCACTCCGCAAAACAATACCAATTTTATTAAATTATTTATTTTTTTCATAATATATTAAAATTAATTTTTTTATTAGAATGAAGCTTTAATGCTCAAACCATATCTTTTAGAACTAGGACCATTTAAAAATTCAAACCCGCGACCATTACCTACACCAAGACCAGCTACATTAGGATCAAAGTTTGTTACACTAGGAATATTAGGCGCATAGTACCATAAATTATAAGCCGAAAATGTTACGTTAATTGATCCAAAAGGAGTTTTTTCTAAAACTTTTGCTGGAAAATCATATCCTAACGACAACTCTTGTAGTCTAAATACAGTAGCATCGTAAACTAACATTTCATCTGGACCATATAATACATTACTAAAGTAATAAGTTGAATTATTAATTTGAGTTGTATTAGGTTGACCAGCAGGATTAACACCAGGTAAAATAAAAGAATTTTGACGATCAATACCTTTTTGTGTTACAACACCTCTACCTAGTGGAGTTGCAATTCCATAAGAGAATAAATCACCACCTTCTGTCCAATTTGCTAGGAATCCTAAATTAAAGTTTTTGTATGAAAATGAGTTTACCCAGTTCATAACAAAATCAGGATTTGCATCTCCAATTACATTAAGCCCATTTTCTGTGACATAACTACCAGCGGCATTTACTCTAAAATTACCATTATCGTCACGAGCTATAGCAGTACCTACCATAGTACCTAAAGATTTTCCTACGATTGCAGCATTACCAAGATTGGTAAACCCTTCATAAACTACAATATCTGTATCTAAACCTAAATCATTAACAATAGCTTCACTTGTTGACCAATTAAAACTGGCATTCCAGTTAAAACCATTGGCATCGCTTTTAAATACATCTATACCTAAATCAATTTCAATACCATCATTTTGAATTTCTCCAATATTAGTTTGTGTAGTTGTATATCCTGTTGAAGGATCTAAAGGTCTATCTATAATTAAGTCTTTAGTTTTTCTACTATATATAGAAGCATCTAAAGTCACTCTATTTTTAAAGAACCTACCTTCAACACCAAACTCCAATTCATCAATTCTCTCAGGTTTTAAATTTAAATTACCTAATTGAGCCCCTGTAGTATTTGAAACAACATCTACACCTTCTCCATCTTGAAACGTTTGGGTATTTAAAATTAACGTAGATGAAATTGGATATCCAGTTGGGAAGTTTGCAGAAGTACCATAACCTGCTCTAAGCTTTAAGTAATTAACCGCTTCACTTTCTGCAAGTGCATCAATTACTTTAGATGGCACGAAAGAAAGACTGGCAGAAGGGTAAAATATTGATCTATTGTCGGGTGCTAAGTTAGACACCCAATCTTTACGACCAGAAAGAGTTAGATATAAGGCTTTTTGAAATCCAACTTCAGCTTGACCATAAATACCTAATAGATTACGTTCATTGAAAAATTGAATTTCATTTTGCTCTGCAAAATTAAAATGTCTTAAAACATTAAACACCTGTTGCCCCGTACTAGTCACACCATTTCTATCATAAACAGTCCTTTTAGAGGTTGCACCTACAGCAAATGATACATAAAAATCATCATTAATATCATAATTACCTGTTAAGTTAATATTATGGTCATTAAGTGTACTAAGGTTATTCCAAGTTTGGTATCTTCCGTCTCTATTAGCTTGGCTTCCTGTTTTACCACCTTTATTTGCATAGTTTACATTATTCTCACTATAAACATCAATACCTAATTGATACATCAAATTAAGATTTTCGTTTATTTTATATGTCAGTTGTAAATTCCCGTAAACTCTATTTGTTAACTGACTATTTCCAGCATTATTAACTGTCCAAAGAGGATGTTGAATACTGTTATTTTGTCTATAATAAACAGATTCTCCAGTTACTGGGTTTTGATATGGTAAGCCCATTAAATCTACACTTCTAGGTGTGTAGAATAAGTTACCATATACAGATGCGTTTGTCCCGCCAACATTACTACCATAACTTGCAGCTACAGGAGGCGATGTAAAATCTGTTCTTGAATAGTTTAAAGTGGCACTAGCAGTAAAATTATTTGTTAATTCTGCTCTTCCTCCTAAACCAAAAGTAGATCGTCTTAAAGTATTACCAGGAGTAAATCCTTGATCTTCAAGATTACCATAGGATACATTATAAGACATTTTCCCATCATCTGATGCCGATTGAACATTTACATTAGTGTTTTTAACTACACCTGTTCTAAAGAAGTCTTTAACACCATCATATGGTCTCCATTCATAACGCGCTCCAGCATATTCTGGAAAAGCTTGAGGGATACCAGTAGCTGAAGACGCTGTTGAGTATGGGTGGGGTAAAGTTCCATTAGCATCAAAAGCTGAGCTATTTCCCCATCCACCAGGGCCTTCTTTTTTAAATGCAGGTCCCCAATTACTAAAGAACCATCCAAAAGCTTGATCAAAACCACCACCGTATTCATTTTGGTAATCAGGAATTGAAGCAATTTCATTTAAAAATAGTGAGCTTGAAACTGTTATTTCAGTTTTCTTAGCACCAGTTTGTCCAGAAGAACCAGCTTTAGTTGTAATTAAAATTACACCATTTCTACCATCAGTACCATATAATGTCGCTGCTGCAAGACCTTTTAATACTTGTACATTCTCAATAGTGTTTGGATCTAAATCTAAAAACCTACTTGAGCCATTGTTTCCATTAACAAAATTGCCTTGAGCATTTGTATCACTGGCAAACGGTACACCGTTTACAATAAATAATGGTTGGTTACTACCACTAAAAGAGTTAAACCCTCTAATAATAACACTTGTCCCAGATCCAGATACACCACTTTGTTGTTGTATTCTTACACCAGAAGCTTTACCAGATAAAACTCTGGCAATATCACCTTCAGAGCGTTGCTCAAGAGATTCCGAAGCAACTTCACTAACAGCATAACCAAGAGCTTGTTTTTCTCTCTTAATACCTTGTGCTGTTACAACCACCTCATCAAGGACAGCAGCATCCTCTTGCATAGTAACATTAATTGTATTTGCTGCTCCAACGGTTTGCTCGATAGTTTTTAATCCTACATAGGAAAAAACTAATACATTACCAACATTTGCAGTAATACTGTAATTACCGTCAAAATCAGATTGAGTACCATTAGCAGTTCCTTTTACAACAATGTTAACTCCAGGAAGAGGCATTCCAGATTCATCCGAAATTGTTCCAGAAATTGTTTTTTCCTGTGCAAAGGTAAATTGCACAACAAACGCCAATAATAGCGTTAAAATTCCACTAAACTTTGTTTTCATTTTATAATTTATTTGAATTAGTCAAGCCAAAAATCATAATAAAAAGTTAATAAAACAATAATTATTGGTTAAAATTTCATTTTTTTTAAAAAAAAGAGGTTTTAAAAAGTGTGTTTCGATTAAAAAACTTCAAATATCTATACTTTAAAAAGATTGGTTCAACAATAGTTGCTACATTGAAAAATCTAAGTTTGATATAAGCAATAAGAAAACTTGTAAAGATTTAACGAAACTATTAAAGCTTTTTTAAAACCGGGTTACGAATATGTGTTGTAAAACATAAAATAATTAAAAACAACCTATTAACTGGTCTCAAAACAAAACTACAATCTTCAATAATTTGATTATAAAAATGATTGAAGCTTATAAAATTTATTAATCAGAAACTAATTACTGGCCTCTAAATTATTTCTTAAATCTTTTTATTATTTAACATATTTCACAAATAATCAATAAAAATAAAAACAGAGTCAAAATTTAGCATTTAAACTCACATGAATTTTAGAATTAGAAAATTTTAATGATTGATTCTCTGTTTTACCATTAGCAAAAACAAGTTTTAATAAACCAGCTTTGGTTAAAACACCCAATCCAAATCCAAACCCATATAACTTCTCGTTTAAGTTTCCTAGACTATTATTAAGGTACGCAGCATCTGTAATAGTATGTATGTATATTGAAGAGCTTAAATTATATCTATATTCTAAGTTAATAATGCCATATAATGTAGCAAGAAGGGTGTTTTCTTCAAAACCTCTTATGCTATTTATACCTCCAAAACGTAGTAATTCATTTGTAAAATAATTTTTTGATTGAACGCCTTGCGATTTTACTCGCAGAAAAATGTTATTTTTTATGTTTAGATTAAAAATTTTGTAAGCGTTTACTTCATAAAGTGCCTGATTTACTCTGTTTCCATTATTTTTTCTATTTCCTAAACCTATTTTAACATCAAAATTAAAGTTGCTAGGAAACAGTAAGTTATTGTACTGTGGCTTAATAATTTGATATTGCAAGTTATAGAATATAGAATTATAATCCTCGATATTTGAAATACTATTTAGCAAATTATTTGATTGTATTGAAGTGAAGCCAGCAGATATGATTTGTTGATCGTTTATTGGGTAAAATAGATGTCCAGATTGACTAACCGTTGTAAACGTTGAGTCTTTCTTGAATATTTCAAGATTAACTTGAATGCCTAAAGGGGATTTAAATATATATGGTGCTTTAATGTTTACATTAAACGTTTTTTGTTCATTTTCATCGCTCTTGTAAATTAGGTTAATGGATTCACCATAATTTAGATTATTAGTAAGGGCGAAATCTAAATAGCCATCAAATTCAAGTTTGCCAGTTGTTTCATTAGTTCCAAACCCTAAAAAGCCATCAAACGTGTTGCTTTTTCTCTTTTCAAGGTATAAATAAATTGTAGAAGAGTCTTTTGTGAACAAAATCTCTGGATCTCGAGCTAGATTTGTGAATGGTAATGAATTTAAAATCTTAGCTTTTTCTTTTAAGGTATTTATGTTTAAGCTTGTGTTGGGTTTAATTTTTAGGTAATGTTTTAAAAATGATTTTGGAAAATTTTCATAACCTTTAACAATCACTTCATCAATTGTTCTTTCAATATTTGTGTTAGTAACTAATTTTGCTTCTAGATTTTTGCTGTCATGTCTCTTGTTTAAATAATTTAATTTTACGCTAGAAAAGGGATAACCATTGTTAACTAAAAAGAAATTTATTTTAGATAGAACTGTAGCAACATTTTTGATGTTGGTTTTAAAATAATCCTTTTCTAAATCCACTAGTAACGACTTCAAATAATCTTCAGGAATAATATTATTTTCGTAGTATATATATATGGTGTGATATTTTTTGCCTAATCGTATTTTACTGTGGTATGTTGAGTCGTTTTCTTTTCTCGTTTCTAAAACTTCATTTTCAATAAAACCAATTTTTTGCAAGCCATTTTTAAGACTCTTAATTTCATCTTGCAACAATTTAAAATTTGAAAATGTTTTTTTATACCCAACAGAGTCAATAACTCTTGATTCGCTATCGGATTCTCCAGAAATAACTAAGCTTAGATTTTGCGAGTACAAACTATTACTAAGCAATAAGCCATAAACGAAACATAAAATAAGAATTCTAATAATTTTCAAGCCTTAAATTTGAGTATAAAACTAACGGAAATAAACATCAAATAATATAGAGTAAAAATTAATTTTTAGTGAAGAGTGAAAATTAATTATTTAAGATTTGAATTATTCATATTAATTTCTACCTTTGCAGCCCTCTTATAAGAGGGTATTAAAATAATATTATAGAATAATATGCCAACAATTTCACAATTAGTAAGAAAAGGAAGAGCCAAAATAACTAAGAAGAGTAAATCGGCTGCTTTAAATTCTTGTCCTCAAAGACGTGGAGTTTGTACACGTGTTTATACTACAACACCAAAAAAACCTAACTCGGCAATGCGTAAAGTTGCAAGGGTAAGGTTAACAAATGGTAACGAAGTAAACGCATACATTCCAGGAGAA
Source organism: uncultured Flavobacteriaceae bacterium (assembly GCA_945788155.1). Lineage (GTDB taxonomy): Bacteria > Bacteroidota > Bacteroidia > Flavobacteriales > Flavobacteriaceae > Pontimicrobium. The sequence continues at coordinate 16,448 of CALZKX010000281.1, read as the reverse complement.
GGGCACAATTTACAAGAGCACTCGATAGTATTAGTTAGAGGTGGAAGGGTAAAAGATTTACCAGGAGTTAGATATCACATTGTTCGTGGAGCTTTAGACACTGCAGGTGTCGAAGGCAGAACGCAACGTAGATCTAAGTATGGTGCAAAACGCCCAAAGAAGTAATTTAAACTTTAAGAAGAAGACATGAGAAAAAGAGCAGCAAAAAAAAGACCGCTTTTACCAGACCCAAAATTTAACGACCAGTTAGTAACTCGTTTCGTTAACATGATGATGTGGGATGGTAAAAAGTCAGTAGCTTTTAAAATTTTCTACGACGCAATAGATATTGTGGAAGAAAAGAACACAGACGAAGAAAAAACCGCTTTGGAAATATGGAAAGATGCTTTATCAAACGTTATGCCTCACGTAGAAGTACGTAGTCGTAGAGTAGGTGGTGCAACATTTCAAATTCCTATGCAAATACGTCCAGACCGTAAAGTTTCAACAGCAATGAAATGGCTTATTAGCTATTCAAGAAAAAGAAACGAAAAATCTATGGCTCAAAAATTAGCAGCAGAAGTATTAGCTGCCGCTAAAGAAGAAGGAGCAGCCGTTAAGAAAAGAGTAGATACTCATAAAATGGCAGAAGCAAATAAAGCATTCTCTCACTTTAGATTTTAAGACATGGCAAGAGATTTAAAATTCACAAGAAATATAGGTATTGCTGCACACATTGATGCAGGAAAGACTACTACAACAGAACGTATTCTTTATTATACAGGTGTTTCCCATAAAATTGGGGAAGTGCACGATGGTGCTGCTACAATGGATTGGATGGAGCAAGAGCAAGAAAGAGGTATTACAATTACTTCGGCTGCAACAACTTGTACATGGGAATTCCCTATTGAAAATGGAAAGCCTACTGAAGACACTAAAGGATACCATTTTAATATTATTGATACTCCAGGACACGTAGATTTTACCGTAGAGGTAAATCGTTCTTTACGTGTGCTTGATGGTTTAGTATTCTTATTTAGTGCAGTTGATGGTGTTGAGCCACAATCTGAAACTAACTGGAGACTAGCTGATAATTACAAGGTGCCAAGAATTGGTTTCGTAAATAAAATGGATCGTCAAGGATCTGATTTTATGATGGTTTGTGGCCAAGTTAAATCAATGTTAGGTTCTAACGCAGTACCTATTGTTTTAAATATTGGTGACGAAGAAGATTTTAAAGGAATCGTCGATTTGGTAAAAAACAGAGCTATCATTTGGCATGAAGATACTCAAGGGGCAACTTTTGATGTTATTGATATTCCAGAAGATATGAAAGAAGAAGCTCGCAAATATCGTGCATTACTTATTGAAGAAGTGGCAGGGTATGATGAGAATCTTTTAGAGAAATTCATGGAAGATGAAGACTCAATTACCGAAGACGAAGTGCATGCTGCACTTAGAGCTGCTGTAATGGACATGTCTATCATCCCAATGATTTGTGGTTCTGCATTTAAAAATAAAGGTGTACAATTCTTATTAGACGCTGTGTGTCGTTACCTACCTTCTCCTGTCGATAAGGAAGGTATTGTTGGTGTGAATCCAGATACAGAAAAAGAAGAAATACGTAAGCCAAGTGCAAATGAACCTTTTGCTGCTTTAGCATTTAAAATTGCTACCGATCCTTATGTAGGTCGTTTAGCATTCTTTAGAGCATATTCAGGTCGTTTAGATGCAGGTTCTTATGTGCTAAACAATCGTTCAGGTAAAAAAGAACGTATATCACGTATTTACCAGATGCATGCTAATAAACAAAATGCAATAGCTTATATAGAAGCTGGAGATATTGGTGCAGCTGTTGGATTCAAATCTATTAAAACAGGAGATACACTATCCGCAGAAAAGCACCCTATTATTTTAGAGTCTATGGATTTTCCAGATCCAGTAATTGGAATTGCTGTGGAGCCAAAGACAAAAGCAGATGTCGATAAGTTAGGTATAGGTTTAGGTAAATTAGCCGAAGAAGATCCAACATTTACAGTACGTTCAGATGAAGCTTCAGGACAGACAATTATTTCTGGAATGGGAGAACTTCACTTAGATGTTATTGTAGACCGTTTACGTCGTGAGTTTAAAGTAGAAGTTAATCAAGGTCAACCTCAAGTAGAATACAAAGAAGCTATTACTCAAGCAGCTGATCATAGAGAAGTTTACAAGAAACAATCTGGTGGTCGTGGTAAGTTTGCAGATATTGTATTTACTGTAGAACCAGCAGATGAGGGTGAAATAGGTCTTCAGTTTGAATCTATCATTAAAGGTGGTAACGTTCCTAAAGAATTTATCCCTTCAATTGAAAAAGGATTCAAAATGGCTATGGTTAATGGCCCTTTAGCAGGATATGAAATTGATGCTATGAAAGTAACATTGAAAGATGGATCGTACCATGATGTCGATTCAGATCAACTTTCTTTCGAATTAGCTGCAAAACTTGGATTTAAAAATGCTGCAAAAGCTGCAAAAGCAGTTATTATGGAGCCTATTATGAAAATTGAGGTAATTACCCCTGAAGAAAATATGGGTGATATCGTAGGAGATTTAAATAGAAGAAGAGGTCAAGTAAGTGACATGGGAGATAGAGCTGGTGCAAAAACAGTAAAAGCAACTGTACCATTATCTGAAATGTTTGGTTATGTAACTACATTAAGAACATTATCTTCTGGTCGTGCTACATCAACAATGGAATTTTCGCACTATGCTGAAACGCCATCAAATATATCAGAAGAAGTAATTAATGCTGCTAAAGGCGTTGAATCGTAAATCTTAAGAAAATGAGTCAAAAAATCAGAATAAAATTAAAATCTTACGATCACAATTTAGTAGATAAATCTGCTGAAAAGATTGTAAAAACAGTAAAAAGTACTGGTGCTGTAGTAACTGGACCAATTCCATTACCAACACATAAGAAAATTTTCACTGTATTACGTTCACCACACGTAAACAAGAAGTCGAGAGAACAATTTCAATTAAGCTCTTATAAGCGTTTACTTGATATTTATTCTTCATCTTCTAAAACAATTGATGCTCTAATGAAATTGGAGTTGCCAAGTGGTGTTGAAGTGGAAATAAAAGTATAATTATACTTTTATTGAACATCCCGAACTTGCTTCGGGATCTCATAAAAGAAAAATTAAAATGTCCTTAACGATGGTTGAGGAAAAACGGTAAAAATACAATTCAAGGTCGAATGTATTTTCGGCCTTAAATTTTAAATAACAAATAGTAATAATTAATAATAAATAATATGTCTGGGTTAATTGGAAAAAAAATCGGAATGACCAGCATCTTTGATGAAAACGGGAAAAATGTTCCTTGTACAGTAATCGAAGCTGGACCATGCGTTGTTACCCAAGTCAGAACTGAAGAAGTTGATGGTTATCAAGCCCTACAACTTGGTTTCGATGACAAGACAGAAAAAAATGCTACAAAAGCTGACATTGGTCACGCTAAAAAAGCAGGTACTTCTGTTAAAAGAAAAGTCGCTGAATTTCAAGGTTTTGATGAGGAGTACAAATTAGGTGATACAATAACAGTAGAGCACTTTGCAGAAGGTGAATTTGTTGATGTTGCTGGAACCTCAAAAGGTAAAGGATTTCAAGGTGTTGTAAAACGTCATGGTTTTGCTGGTGTAGGCCAAGCTACTCATGGTCAACATAATCGTTTAAGAGCGCCAGGATCCATTGGAGCTGCATCTTATCCTGCAAGAGTTTTCAAAGGAATGAAAATGGCAGGACGTATGGGTGGTGAAAAAGTGAAAGTTCAAAATTTAAGAGTTTTAAAAGTAGTTGCTAATAAGAATCTACTTGTGGTAAAAGGATGCGTTCCTGGACACAAAAACGCTTACGTAACAATTCAGAAGTAATGAAGGTAGCAGTTTTAGATGTAAACGGAAAAGACACTGGAAGAAAGGTTGACCTTTCAAAAAAAGTGTTCGCAATAGAGCCAAATAACCATGCTGTTTACTTAGACGTTAAGCAATATCTTGCTAACCAACGTCAAGGAACACATAAGGCCAAAGAAAGAGCAGAAATTACAGGAAGCACACGTAAAATTAAAAAACAAAAAGGTACTGGTACTGCAAGAGCAGGAAGTATTAAATCTGGTATATTTAAAGGTGGTGGACGTATGTTTGGTCCAAGACCAAGAAACTATGGTTTCAAATTAAATAAAAACGTAAAGCGATTAGCTAGAAAATCAGCATTGTCAATTAAGGCTGGAGAGAAGGCAATTACAGTTTTAGAGGACTTCAATTTTGATGCACCAAAAACTAAAAACTTTACAGCAGTATTAAAGGCTTTAGACCTACAAAACAAAAAATCTTTGTTTGTGTTGGGAGCGTCAAATAATAATGTATATTTGTCGTCACGCAATTTAAAAGGGTCTGAAGTTATAATAAGCTCAGAATTAAGTACTTATAAGATTTTAAATGCAAATCAAGTAATACTTTTAGAAAGCTCTTTAGAAGGAATTGAATCGAATTTAAGTAAATAAGAAAACCATGAGTATCTTAATTAAACCGATAATCACAGAAAAAGCAACAAACGATAGCGAGTTAAATAATCGCTATACTTTTCAAGTGAACAAAAAGGCGAACAAGGTAGAAATAAAAAAAGCAGTAGAAGCTGTTTATGGTGTTTCTGTTGAAAAAGTTCGCACAATAAATGTCCGTCCAGATAGGAAGACTAAGTTTACAAAAACTGGTGTCCAACATGGTAAAACAAATGCTGTTAAAAAGGCAATTGTACAACTGGCGGAAGGTGAAACGATTGATTTATATGCTAATATCTAATTAGACAAAAATGTCAGTAAGAAAATTAAAACCGATCACACCAGGACAGCGATTTAGAGTAGTAAATGGATTTGACACCATTACTACTGATAAGCCGGAGAAAAGTTTATTAGCTCCGAAAAAACGTTCAGGTGGTAGAAACAGTCAAGGAAAAATGACCATGCGCTATAAAGGTGGAGGTCATAAAAAAAGGTATCGTATTATTGATTTTAAACGTAACAAAGCTGGAATTCCAGCTGAAGTTGCATCAATAGAATACGATCCAAACAGAACAGCGTTCATAGCATTATTGAATTATCAAGATGGTGAAAAACGTTACATTATTGCTCAAAACGGACTTCAAGTTGGCCAAAATGTAGTGTCTGGTGAAAGCGGTGTAGCTCCAGAAATTGGAAACGCAATGCCACTTAGCGAAATACCATTAGGAACAATTATTTCTTGTATTGAGTTGCGTCCAGGTCAAGGAGCTGTTATGGCTCGTAGTGCTGGTGCATTTGCTCAATTAATGGCAAGAGATGGAAAATTTGCAACAGTTAAGTTGCCATCAGGCGAAACAAGATTGATTCTTGCTAACTGTATGGCTACTATTGGAGTTGTATCTAACTCAGATCATCAATTACTGGTATCTGGTAAAGCAGGTAGAAGTAGATGGTTAGGAAGACGTCCAAGAACCAGACCAGTGGTAATGAATCCAGTCGATCATCCAATGGGTGGTGGTGAAGGTAAATCTTCAGGAGGACATCCACGTTCTAGAAACGGAATTCCAGCAAAAGGTTATAGAACACGTTCTAAAACTAAAGCAAGTAATAAATATATTGTTGAACGTAGAAAGAAATAATAAATCATGGCAAGATCATTAAAAAAGGGACCTTACGTTCATTATAAATTAGAAAGAAAAGTAGCTGCCAATGTTGAAGCTAACAAAAAAACAGTTATTAAAACTTGGTCTAGAGCAAGTATGATAACTCCAGATTTTGTTGGGCAAACAATTGCAGTTCATAATGGCCGTCAATTTGTTCCAGTATACGTAACTGAAAACATGGTAGGTCATAAATTAGGAGAATTTTCACCAACAAGATCTTTTAGAGGTCATGCAGGTGCTAAAAATAAAGGTAAAAAATAAGAGCTATGGGAAGTCGTAAAAAACAAATGGCAGACGCTATTAAGGAAGGTAAAAAGCAAGTTGCTTTTGCAAAACTTAATAACTGTCCTACGTCACCAAGAAAAATGCGCTTAGTAGCCGATTTAGTAAGAGGTGAAAAGGTAGAAAAAGCACTTAATATATTAAGATTCAGTCCAAAAGAAGCATCACGACGTTTAGAGAAATTGTTAATGTCTGCAGTTGCAAACTGGCAAGCTAAAAACGAAGATGCCGATATAGAAGAAGCTGAATTATTTGTAAAAGAGATTAGAGTTGATGGCGGATCAATGTTGAAAAGATTGCGTCCAGCACCCCAAGGTCGTGCACATAGAATTAGAAAAAGATCTAATCACGTAACACTCGTGCTTGGAGCTAATAATAACACACAAAGCAATTAATAAATGGGACAAAAGACAAATCCAATAGGAAATCGCCTTGGAATTATCAGAGGATGGGAATCTAACTGGTATGGAGGAAATGATTATGGGGATAAACTTGCTGAAGACCACAAAATCAGAAAGTATGTGTATGCTCGTTTATCAAAAGCTAGTGTATCGAGAGTAATCATCGAAAGAACTCTTAAACTTGTAACCGTTACTATCACTACTGCTAGACCTGGTATTATTATTGGAAAAGGTGGACAAGAGGTAGACAAGTTAAAGGAAGAACTTAAAAAGATTACAGGTAAAGAAGTTCAATTGAACATCTTTGAAATTAAACGCCCAGAATTAGATGCATTCTTAGTTGCTTCAAGTGTTGCTCGTCAAATTGAAAATCGTATTTCATATAAACGTGCAATCAAGATGGCTATTCAAGCTGCAATGCGTATGAATTCTGAAGGTATTAAAATTCAAATTAGTGGTCGTTTAAATGGAGCTGAAATGGCACGTAACGAACATTATAAAGATGGAAGAATTCCTTTATCTACTTTTAGAGCCGATATTGATTACGCTTTAGTTGAGGCCCATACTACCTATGGTAGACTGGGTATAAAAGTATGGATCATGAAAGGTGAAGTATATGGTAAAAGAGAACTTTCTCCGCTTGTTGGTTTATCCAAAAAGCAAGGAAAAGGTGGAGCGAGAGGTGGAAACAAGAACCAATCTCGTCGTAGAAAGTAATTTTTTAAATTAAAGAAAAATGTTACAACCAAAAAGAACAAAGTTTCGCAAGCAGCAAAAAGGGCGCATGAAAGGTAACTCTGGAAGAGGCCACTTGCTTTCAAGCGGAATGTTTGGTATAAAATCGTTAGACTCGAAGTTTATTACTTCTCGTCAAATAGAAGCAGCACGTATTGCCGCTACACGTTATATGAAAAGAGAAGGGCAGCTATGGATTAAAATATTTCCAGACAAGCCTATTACAAAAAAGCCTCTTGAAGTACGTATGGGTAAAGGTAAAGGTGCCGTTGAGTATTGGGCAGCAGTAGTTACACCAGGAAGAATTTTATTTGAAGTAGGAGGAGTGCCATTAGACGTTGCAAAAGAAGCATTACGTTTAGCTGCACAAAAACTTCCAGTTAAAACTAAGTTTATAATCGCTAGAGATTTCGAAGCTTAATTTATTGATATTATGAAACAATCAGAAATTAAAGAACTATCTACAGCTGAGTTACAAGAAAAACTTGGTGAAACCAAAAAGAGTTATACAGACCTTAAATTGGCTCATGCTATATCTCCTCTTGAAAACCCAATCCAGCTACGTACTGTTAGAAGAAACGTGGCAAGATTGGCAACAGAGTTAACTAAAAGAGAAGTACAATAATTGTATTCGGCTTAAAGATGGAAAAAAGAAACTTAAGAAAAGAACGTATAGGAGTTGTTACCAGTAACAAAATGATGAAATCAATTGTGGTTTCTGAAGTTAAAAAAGTAAAACACCCTATGTACGGAAAGTTCGTGTTAAAGACTAAGAAATATGTCGCACACGACGAAACAAACGACTGTAACGAAGGAGATACCGTAAGGATCATGGAAACAAGACCTTTAAGTAAATCTAAGTGTTGGAGACTAGTAGAAATAATTGAAAGAGCGAAGTAATTATGGTACAACAAGAATCAAGATTAAAAGTAGCTGATAACACTGGAGCAAAAGAAGTTTTAACTATTCGTGTTCTAGGTGGTACAAAAAGAAGATACGCTTCTGTTGGTGACAAAATTGTTGTTACTGTTAAAGACGCTACTCCTAATGGAAACATTAAACAAGGAGCAGTTTCTACAGCAGTTGTTGTACGTACTGTAAAAGAAGTTAGAAGACCAGACGGCTCATACATCAGGTTTGATGATAATGCTTGTGTCCTTTTAAATCCTACGGGAGAAATGAGAGGCACTCGTGTATTTGGACCTGTGGCCAGAGAGCTTCGTGACAAACAATTCATGAAAATTGTATCATTAGCACCAGAGGTGCTTTAATGCAAAATATTACAATGGGAAAGCTTAAAATAAAATCAGGAGATATAGTAAAAGTAATTACTGGAGATCATAAAGGATCAGAAGGGAAAGTGCTTAAAGTATTAACCGATAAGAATAAGGCGATAGTAGAAGGCGTAAATATGGTAAAAAAACATATGAAACCTAGTGCCGACAATCCTCAAGGAGGAATCGTAGAAAAAGAAGCATCTATTCAAATGTCAAACTTATCATTGTTAACTTCAAAAGGTGAAACAACAAGAGTTGGATATAGAATGGAAGGCGATAAGAAAGTAAGATTTGCTAAAAAATCTAATGAAGTAATTTAATGGTTATGGCTTATATTCCAAGATTAAAACAAGAGTACAAGGACAAGGTTGTTCCTGCTCTTACAGAAGAATTCGGTTATAAAAATGTAATGCAAGTTCCAAAACTATCTAAAATAGTTTTATCTAGAGGAGTTGGAGGTGCTGTTGCAGACAAAAAGTTAATCGACTATGCATTAGACGAGATGACTAAAATATCTGGGCAAAAAGCAGTAGCGACAATATCTAAAAAGGATGTTGCATCTTTTAAATTGCGTAAAGGTATGCCAATTGGTGCAAAAGTGACTTTAAGAGGTGAGCAAATGTATGAGTTTTTAGATCGTTTAGTAACATCGTCATTACCACGTGTAAGAGATTTTAACGGTATTAAGGCTAACGGATTTGACGGTAGAGGTAATTACAATTTAGGAATTACTGAACAAATCATTTTTCCTGAAATCGATATCGATAAGGTAAATAAAATTTCAGGAATGGATATTACATTCGTAACTACTGCCGAAACCGATAAAGAAGCAAAATCATTATTAACAGAACTAGGATTACCTTTTAAAAAAAACTAAGTTATGGCTAAAGAATCAATGAAAGCCCGCGAGGTAAAAAGAGCAAAAACAGTAGCTAAATATGCCGCTAAGCGTAAAGCTTTAAAAGAAGCAGGAGATTATGAAGCATTACAAAAGTTGCCAAAAAACGCTTCACCAATTCGCATGCATAACAGATGTAAGTTAACAGGAAGACCTAAAGGTTATATGAGAACATTTGGAATTTCTCGTGTTATGTTTCGTGAAATGGCCAACCAAGGATTAATTCCAGGCGTTAGAAAGGCAAGTTGGTAAAATTATAAATTGATTAAAGGTTTAGTCCCGACGGTTCGGGATTAAAAACCATAATCGCAAATTAATAACTATGTATACAGATCCAGTAGCGGATTATTTAACAAGAATTAGAAATGCGGTAGCAGCCAATCATAGAGTGGTTGAAATTCCAGCATCTAATTTAAAGAAAGAGATGACTAAAATATTATTCGATCAAGGATACATTTTAAGTTACAAGTTCGATGACTCTACAGTACAAGGAACTATTAAAATAGCCCTTAAGTACACAAAAGAAACTAAAGAACCTGTAATAAAAAGGATTCAAAGAATAAGTAAACCAGGTTTACGTAAATACGCAAGCTCAAAAGAATTACCTCGTATCCTTAACGGTCTTGGTATTGCCATTGTTTCTACTTCTCACGGAGTGATGACAGGTAAACAAGCTCAAAGAGAAAATGTAGGTGGTGAAATATTGTGTTACGTATACTAATTTAAAGCCGAAAAGAAATGTCAAGAATAGGAAATAATCCAGTAGCCATTCCAGAAGGCGTAACAGTTGATATTAAAGAAAATATCGTGACTGTTAAAGGTAAATTAGGAGAATTAACACAACACTTCGATTCTATAGAAATTAAAGTTGAAGATGGTAACATTATGGTTACTCGTTCTTCAGATACTAAAGATCAAAAAGCAAAGCATGGTTTATATAGATCATTAATGCATAATATGATTGAAGGTGTATCTAAAGGATGGTCTAAAGAACTAGAATTAGTAGGAGTAGGATATAGAGCAAGCAATCAAGGACAAAAACTTGATTTAGCTTTAGGTTTTTCTCACAATATTGTATTGAACATTGCACCAGAGGTCAAAGTTGAAACAATTTCAGAAAAAGGAAAGAATCCCATAATAAAATTAACATCTTTTGACAAACAATTGGTTGGTCAAGTAGCCGCAAAGATTCGCTCTTTCCGTAAACCTGAACCATACAAAGGAAAAGGAGTTAAATTTGTAGGAGAGGAAATTAGAAGAAAAGCAGGTAAATCAGCATAATAAGTAAGTTATGGCATTATCAAAGAACGATAGAAGACAAAGAATACAAAACAGAATTCGTAAAATAGTTTCAGGAACTGAAGCTAGACCAAGATTATCTGTTTTTAGAAGCAATAAAGAAATTTACGCACAAATTATAGATGACGTAAGCGGAAAAACTATTAGTACAGCATCTTCTAGGGACAAAGACATTAGTTCAGTAAAAGGAACAAAAACAGAAATTGCTACTTTAGTAGGTAAAAGCGTTGCTGAAAAAGCTTTAAAAGCAGGTGTAGAAACAATCTCTTTCGATAGAGGAGGTTATTTATACCATGGTAGAGTAAAATCATTAGCCGAAGGAGCTAGAGAAGCAGGACTTAAATTCTAAGAAATTATGTATCAAAAATACAAAAGCGCAGAGTTAGTAAAACCAAGTGGATTGGATCTTAAAGATCGTTTAGTTGGTGTGCAAAGAGTTACAAAAGTAACAAAAGGTGGTAGAGCATTCGGTTTTTCGGCAATCGTAGTGGTTGGCGATGAAGCAGGTGTTGTAGGACATGGTTTAGGAAAATCTAAAGATGTTGCTAGTGCAATCGCAAAAGCAATAGAAGATGCTAAGAAAAACCTAGTTCGAATTCCTATTATTAAAGGAACATTACCTCATGAACAAAAAGGTAAATTTGGTGGAGCAAGAGTAAATATTATTCCTGCAGCACCTGGTACAGGAGTTATTGCTGGTGGAGCTGTGAGAACAGTTTTAGAGGCCGTAGGTGTTCATGATGTATTATCAAAATCTCAAGGTTCCTCCAACCCTCACAATGTTGTAAAAGCAACTTTTGATGCATTGTTGCAATTAAGAGATGCTAGAACCATTGCTAAGAATAGAGGAATTTCTTTAGAAAAAGTTTTTAACGGATAATTAAGGATATCATGGCAAAAATTAAAGTAACAAAACAAAAAAGTGCGATCAACCGTACTCAAAGACAAAAAAGAACTCTTGAAGCTCTTGGTCTTAGAAAGATTGGTCAAACCATAGAACACGATGCCACACCAAATATCCTTGGTATGGTTAATAAAGTTAAACATTTAGTTTCTGTAGAAGAAGCTTAAAAATATAAACTGAAATGGATTTAAGTAATTTAAAACCTGCAGAAGGTTCAGTTAACAATAATAGTAAACGCATTGGTCGCGGACAAGGTTCTGGAAAAGGAGGTACCGCAACAAGAGGTCACAAAGGAGCTAAATCTCGTTCTGGTTATTCTAGAAAATTAGGTTTTGAAGGTGGACAAATGCCGCTTCAAAGACGTGTGCCAAAATTTGGTTTTACTAACATTAACCGTAAAGAATATCAAGGTATCAACCTAGATACATTACAACAAATGGTTGACGATAAGAAAATAAAAGGCACTGTAGATTTAGATACATTTGCAACCTTCCGTTTAGCTGGAAAAAACGATCTAGTTAAAATTTTGGGAAGAGGCGAATTAAAAGCTAAATTAAAAGTATCTGCGCATAAATTTACTGCTTCAGCAAAAGCTGCTATCGAAGCTGCTGGAGGAGAAGCTGTAACTTTATAAAAAGACCCAACAAACAATGAAATTAATAGAGACTTTAAAGAATGTTTGGAAAATAACAGAACTAAAAGACCGAATCATTTTAACGTTAGGGATGCTTTTAGTGTACCGTTTTGGAGCACAGGTTGTTCTTCCTGGTATCGATGCAAGCAAATTAGGAGCCTTAGGAGATAGTACAGACAGTGGTCTTCTAGGTTTGTTAAATGCCTTTACAGGTGGTGCTTTTGCTAATGCTTCGGTATTTGCTTTAGGTATTATGCCATATATCTCGGCTTCTATTGTGGTGCAGTTAATGGGAATTGCAATTCCTTATTTACAAAAACTACAAAAAGAAGGCGCAAGTGGTCAAAAGAAGATTACGCAAATAACACGTTGGTTAACCATTGCAATATGTTTGGTTCAAGCACCAGGGTATTTAGTAAGCTTACCTTCTTTAGGAATACCACAAGAAGCATTTTTATTAGGTCAAGGTGGATTATTCTATTTTTCTTCAATCGTTATACTTGTAACAGGAACTATTTTTGCAATGTGGTTGGGTGAAAAAATTACAGATAAAGGAATAGGCAACGGTATCTCTATATTAATTATGGTAGGTATTATTGCAACATTACCAGTATCTTTTGTTCAAGAATATGCAGCAAGAGTTACCGAATCTAATGGTGGATTAATCATGATCCTTATAGAATTGGTAGTTTGGTTTGTAATTATCTTGGCATCAGTTATGCTTGTTATGGCTGTACGTAAAATTGCAGTACAGTATGCAAGACGTACTCAGTCTGGAGGTTATGAGAAAAATGTATTTGGTTCAAGACAATATATACCTCTTAAATTAAATGCTTCAGGTGTAATGCCAATTATCTTTGCACAAGCTATTATGTTCGTTCCAGGATTAATTGGAGGCATGGACTTTATGAAAGATTCCAGCGTAGGTCAATGGATGCAAACTAATTTTCAAGATATGTTCGGCTTATGGTACAATGTTGTGTTTGCAATATTAATTATAATATTCACATATTTCTATACTGCAATTACAGTACCTACAAATAAAATGGCCGACGATTTAAAACGTAGCGGTGGTTTTATTCCAGGAATTCGACCAGGAACAGAAACATCAGAGTACTTAGATAAAATAATGTCTCAAATTACCTTACCAGGTTCTATATTCTTAGCATTAATAGCAGTGTTCCCTGCATTTATTGTAAAGCTTATGAACGTACAACAAGGTTGGGCATTATTTTTTGGAGGAACCTCGTTGTTAATTATGGTTGGAGTTGCAATTGATACGATGCAACAAGTGAATTCATACTTGTTGAACAAACATTACGATGGCTTGATGAAGACAGGTAAAAATAGAAAAGGCTAAAAACCTAATTACTATGGCAAAACAAGCGGCAATAGAACAAGACGGAACAATTATAGAAGCATTATCAAATGCTATGTTTCGTGTTGAATTAGAAAACGGTCACATTGTGACTGCACATATTTCTGGTAAAATGCGGATGCATTATATTAAGTTATTACCAGGAGACAAAGTGAAATTAGAAATGAGTCCTTATGATTTGACAAAGGCTCGAATAACTTATAGATACTAATACGATGAAAGTAAGAGCATCAGTAAAAAAGCGTAGCGCAGATTGCAAAATCGTGCGTAGAAAAGGTAGACTTTACGTCATTAACAAAAAGAATCCTAGATTCAAACAAAGACAAGGGTAATTATGGCAAGAATTGCAGGTGTAGACATACCAAAACAAAAAAGAGGAGTAATCTCTTTAACTTATATCTATGGAATAGGTAGAAGTAGAGCAAAAGAAATTTTAGCTACTGCTAAAGTTGACGAAAGCACTAAAGTTCAAGATTGGACCGACAACGAAATTGGAGCAATCCGTGATGCTGTTGGTACATTTAAAATTGAAGGTGAACTACGTTCTGAAACACAATTAAACATTAAGCGATTAATGGATATTGGATGTTACAGAGGTATTCGTCATAGAGCTGGTCTTCCATTAAGAGGGCAACGTACTAAAAACAATTCTAGAACTAGAAAAGGTAGAAGAAAAACTGTTGCTAACAAAAAAATGGCAACTAAATAACAATTAAGACATTAGTCATTAGTTCCCGATAGTTATCGGGATAAACGTTAGACGAATCTGTTTGAAATATAAAAGTTTAGGATTCTAACAACTAAAAGCTAACAACTAGAAACTAAAAGATATGGCAAAGTCAAGTACTAAAAAACGTAAAGTTATAGTAGAATCTGCTGGAGAAGCGCATATTACCGCTTCTTTTAATAACATTATCATTTCACTTACCAACAAAAAAGGCGACGTAATTTCATGGTCATCAGCTGGTAAAATGGGATTTAGAGGCTCTAAGAAAAACACACCTTACGCTGCGCAATTAGCAGCCGAGGATGCTTTAAACGTAGCTAAAGAAGCTGGTTTAAAGAAAGTAAAAGTGTATGTTAAGGGTCCTGGTAATGGTAGAGAATCTGCTATTAGATCAATTCATAATGGTGGTATTGAAGTTACAGAAATTATCGATGTAACACCAACGCCTCATAATGGATGTAGACCTCCAAAACGTAGAAGAGTTTAACACATTAACTTAATTGTCACTCTGAGCCCAGTCGAAGAGTCTTTTAAGTTTTTAAGTAAACTTTAAATAAAAGATTAATATAAACAAGTATCAACGAGAGATTCACGATTATCGAAGGATAAGATTAAGACCTTAATTCATAATCACTCTCAAAACAAATTTAAAAATGGCAAGATATACTGGTCCTAAAACTAAAATAGCACGTAAATTCGGAGAAGCTATTTTTGGAGAAGATAAATCTTTTGAAAAAAGAAATTATCCTCCAGGTCAACACGGAAACAACAGAAGACGTGGAAAAAAATCTGAATATGCTATCCAGTTAATGGAGAAGCAAAAAGCAAAATACACTTACGGTATTTTAGAACGTCAATTTAGAAACATGTTTAAGCATGCAACTGCAGCTCCTGGAATTACAGGTGAGGTATTGTTGCAATTATGTGAATCTAGATTAGATAACGTTGTTTATAGAATGGGATTGTCTCGTTCTAGAAGAGGAGCAAGACAACTAGTTTCGCACAGGCATATTACTGTAAATGGTAACATCGTAAACATTCCTTCTTATTCTTTAAAAGCAGGTGATGTGGTAGCAGTTAGAGAGAAATCAAAATCTTTAGAAGCTATCGATAGTGCATTAACGGCATCATCAAGTGTTTATGAGTGGATTACATGGAATAAAGATACTATGCAAGGAACTTATGTTTCAATTCCTGCAAGAGTTCAAATTCCAGAAAATATCAACGAGCAATTCATAGTAGAATTATATTCTAAATAATAAATTAATCATATTGGTATTTGGCCAAAGGGTTTATAAGCATTTCTTCAAACTTATAGATCGCGCAACTAAATAACAATTAAAAAGAAGAAAAAAATGGCAATATTAAATTTTCAGAAGCCCGACAAAGTAATCATGATTGATTCTACGGATTCTCAAGGTAAATTCGAATTTAGACCTTTAGAACCAGGTTATGGATTAACAGTAGGAAATGCTTTAAGAAGAGTTTTACTTTCTTCTTTAGAAGGATTTGCAATTACCTCAGTTAGAATTGAAGGAGTAGAGCATGAATTCTCTACTATTGCAGGTGTAGTAGAAGATGTAACAGAAATGATTCTTAACTTAAAACAAGTGCGTTTTAAGCGTCAAATAGACGAAATTGATAACGAATCGGTATCTATTTCAATCTCAGGACAAGAACAAATTACTGCAGGTGATTTTCAAAAATTCATTTCAGGATTCCAAGTATTAAATTCAGATTTAGTTATCTGTAACTTAGACCCTAAAGTGAGTATCAATATGGAAATTACCATAGAAAAAGGTAGAGGATATGTACCAGCTGAAGAAAATAAAAAAGCTACAGCACCAATGGGAACCATCTTTACAGATTCTATTTACACACCAATAAAGAATGTTAAGTATAGTGTTGAGAACTTTCGTGTTGAACAAAAAACAGATTACGAAAAACTGGTTTTTGAAATCGACACAGACGGTTCAATAAACCCTCAAGATGCTTTAACCGAAGCAGCAAAAATATTAATTCACCACTTCATGTTATTCTCAGATGAGCGTATCACTCTTGAAGCTGATGAAATTGCACAAACCGAAACTTATGATGAAGAATCACTTCACATGAGACAATTACTGAAAACCAAATTAATAGATATGGATCTTTCAGTACGTGCACTTAACTGTTTAAAAGCTGCTGAAGTAGATACATTAGGAGACTTAGTATCATTCAATAAAAATG
>CALZKX010000280.1 GCA_945788155.1 uncultured Flavobacteriaceae bacterium | reverse complement strand
AGCGCAAAGATACTATATTTTTCTAATTTGCAATGATGAGTTTTACTTTTTTATTATACTTTTGAAGCCTTAAAGGCGTTAGGTAGTTATGAAAAAAGTATTTGTGTTCATTTTGGCCATTTTTTCTATTCTAAGTTGTAGTGATGAAGTCAGGTTCAATTCCCCTGCAATGCAAGCAAATAAACAGAATGAGTTGTGGCGATCGAATTTTTTTGCTGCAGATATTGATAATGGTGGCTTTATTATTGAGGGCAGAAATGCTGGTGAAACAATACAGCTAATTACTACAAGTGATACACGAGGAACGTTTAATCTAGGCTTAGAAAGTGATAATGTAGCAATTTTTGTTGACGCAGACGGAACGACATACTCTACAAAAAACGCACCAGATCCTAGCATTGGATCATATCCAACAAGTGGAGAAATTATTGTTGAAGATGTTGATAACGACGACCCAAAAAACGTTTATGGAACTTTTTGGTTTTACGCTTATACTACTGATGGATTAAAAGTAATTAACTTCAATAAAGGCGTTTTCTACAAAGTTCCTTTGGTTGGTGGATTATCTCAGGTGCAATAGCAATTTATTATCTAAAATTTCTCGTCTAATTTTGTTCAAAACTGTTCATAACTTTTCGTTTTTAAACCTATAATTATTCCTAATTTTAAGGTTCTGAATTTTCACCTTAAAACTCATAGATGTATTTAGTTTTTGATACAGAAACAACAGGTTTACCTAAGCGTTGGGACGCTTCAATTACTGATACTGATAATTGGCCTAGAGCTGTTCAAATTGCATGGCAATTGCATGATGCCATGGGAAACTGTATCGAACATCAAGATTACCTGATTCAACCAGAGGGCTTTAATATACCTTATGATGCCGAAAAAATTCATGGTATTTCTACAGAGTTAGCACAAGAAAAAGGTTTGCCTTTAACAGAGGTTTTAGAGAAATTCAACCAAGCACTCAGCAAATCAAAATTTGTAGTTGGACAAAACGTAGGCTTCGATTTAAACATTATGGGTTGTGAGTTTTTTCGTGAAGATACCGCAACTTCATTACTTGAACTTATAGTTTTAGATACTTGTACAGAGCATACAGCCTTACTTTGTAAACTCCCTGGAGGTCGTGGTGGAAAATTTAAGTTACCCACACTTACCGAGTTACACGAATATTTATTTGGTGAAGCTTTTAATGAGGCGCATAATGCAACTGCAGATGTGGAGGCAACTACACGTTGCTTTTTTGAATTAGTAAGAAGAAAGCAGTACACCAAAGAACAATTGGATGTTCAACCAGATTACATTGAGAAATTTACTGAGGCTAATCCCAAGGAAATTCAGCTAATAGGTTTAAAACACATAAACCTTAAAAAGGCTTCCGCTAAAATCCATGAGCAGCTTCAAAAAGCCCAAGAAGGCGAGATTGAAGAATCTAAAGTTGATACAACAGAATTAGAGAACGCAAATTTTGTTCATCTACATAATCATTCACAGTTTTCTGTGTTGCAATCGACTATAAGTATTAAAGATTTAGTGACGTCGACAGCGAAACACAATATGAATGCTGTGGCTTTGACAGACCATGCAAATATGATGGGAGCGTTTCACTTTGTAAAAGAAGTAAAAAACCATAATAGAATAATCAAAGAGCAAAACGAAGACGCTCTTAAAAAAGGTGAGTCTCCAGTTGGTCTAGAAATTAAACCCATTATTGGCTGTGAGTTTTTTGTGTGTGAAGACCATTTAAACAAATCTCACAAAGATTATGGCTACCAAATAGTCATGCTTGCAAAAAATAAAAATGGTTATCAAAATTTGGTAAAAATGGCATCCATTGCCTATACAGATGGTTTTTATTACGTGCCAAGAATTGATAAAACTGTTGTAGAAAAATATAAAGAAGATATTATTGTTTTATCAGGAAATCTTTATGGAGAGGTTTCAAGTAAAATATTGAACATTGGTGAAAAACAAGCTGAAGAAGCCCTTGTTTGGTGGAAAGAACAATTTAAAGACGATTTCTATTTAGAAATCATGCAACATAATCAAGAAGATGAACGACGAGCAAATTTAGTGCTAAAAGAGTTTGCTAAAAAACATGATGTTAAGCTAGTTGCTACCAATAACAATTATTATTGTGAGCAAGAAGATGCCAATGCACACGATATTTTGTTATGTGTTAAAGATGGCGAAAAACAGGGCACTCCAATAGGTAGAGGTCGAGGTTATCGTTATGGTTTACCAAATCAGGAATACTATTTTAAGTCTTCTGAAGAAATGAAAACTTTGTTTCAGGATACTCGAGAAGCGATTATCAATATTCAAGAAGTTGTAAATAAAGTTGAAGCTTTCGAACTCGCAAGAGATGTTTTATTACCAGAGTTTAGTATTCCAAACGAATTTAAAGATGAACAAGATTTAGAAGATGGTGGTAAACGAGGGGAAAATGCCTATTTACGGCATATTACTTACGAAGGCGCAAAAAAACGCTATGATGAAATCACAAAAGAAATTCAAGAACGTTTAGACTTTGAACTTGCAACCATTGAAAACACAGGGTATCCAGGATATTTCTTAATTGTTGAAGATTTTATTCGTGAAGCCAGAAATATGGATGTATCTGTTGGTCCTGGTCGTGGTTCGGCAGCTGGTTCAGTAGTTGCTTACAGTTTGTGGATTACAAATATAGACCCTTTAAAGTACGATTTACTTTTTGAGCGTTTCTTAAATCCAGACAGGATTAGTATGCCAGATATCGATATCGATTTTGATGACGAAGGTCGTGGTCGTGTTATGGATTATGTCATTAATAAATATGGTGCTAATCAAGTCGCGCAAATCATCACTTATGGTACCATGGCAGCAAAGTCATCCATTCGTGATACTGCAAGAGTGTTGGACTTACCATTATTTGATGCGGACAGAATAGCGAAGCTAATCCCAACCATGTCCAAACTAAGTAAAATTTTTGGGGTTGATGAAAAGGAATTAAGCAAAAAGTTTAGAGCAGAAGATTTAGAAAAAGTCAATCAACTGCTCAATATTGCTGATGGTGAAGATTTAGAAGCCGAAACCGTTAATCAAGCAAGAATCTTAGAAGGTTCGGTAAGGAATACTGGAATTCATGCTTGTGGAGTTATTATTACACCAAGCGATATCACCAATTATGTACCTGTTGCCACTGCAAAAGACTCTGATTTGTATGTTACTCAATTTGACAACTCTGTTGTAGAAGATGCTGGATTGTTAAAAATGGATTTCCTTGGCTTGAAAACCTTGACACTTATAAAAG
Organism: uncultured Flavobacteriaceae bacterium; assembly: GCA_945788155.1. Lineage (GTDB taxonomy): Bacteria > Bacteroidota > Bacteroidia > Flavobacteriales > Flavobacteriaceae > Pontimicrobium. The sequence continues at coordinate 12,263 of CALZKX010000280.1, read as the reverse complement.
ACACAGTTAAGATTGTAAAAGCAAAACATGGTATTGAGCTAGAGCCTGATAATTTTCCGATAGATGATGAAAAAACCTATGAGCTATTCCAAAGAGGAGAAACAGTAGGAATATTTCAGTATGAATCTCCAGGAATGCAAAAGCACATGAAGGATCTAAAACCAACGGTTTTTGACGACCTTATTGCCATGAACGCTTTGTATCGTCCAGGTCCAATGGAGTACATTCCAAGTTTTATCGCTCGTAAACATGGTGATGAAGACATTGAGTATGACCTTCCTGAAATGGAAGAATACCTTAAGGAGACCTATGGTATTACAGTCTATCAAGAGCAAGTAATGCTCTTGTCTCAGAAGCTGGCAGATTTCACAAAAGGTGAAGCTGATGTGTTGCGTAAAGCCATGGGAAAAAAGCAAAAAGCAGTGCTTGATAAAATGAAACCAAAATTTATTGAACAAGCTGCTACTAAAGGCATGGATAAGGAAAAGCTTGAGAAAATATGGAAAGATTGGGAAGCCTTTGCAAGTTATGCATTTAATAAATCGCACTCAACTTGTTATGCTTGGATAGCCTATCAAACGGCCTACCTAAAAGCGCATTATCCTGCGGAGTATATGGCAGCTGTGTTGTCAAATAACATGAACGATATTAAGCAAGTAACCTTCTTCATGGAAGAATGTAAACGCATGAAACTAAATGTGCTTGGACCAGATGTGAATGAATCATATTATAAATTCTCGGTAAATAAAGATAACGCTGTTCGTTTTGGAATGGGAGCTATAAAAGGTGTAGGTCATGGTGCCGTAAAAACCATTGTGGAGAATAGAAAAAAAGATGGTCACTATAAATCTATTTTCGATTTGGCTAAACGAATCGATTTGCGTGCAGCCAATAAAAAAGCGTTTGAAAACTTAGCAAATGCAGGCGGATTTGATTGTTTTAAAGATACACATCGTGCCCAGTATTTTCATAATACAGGTGATGGCATCACTTTTCTAGAAAAAACAATTAAATATGCCAACAGATATCAAGAAAATGAAAATTCAGCTCAAGTAAGTTTGTTTGGCGAATCGAGTGATGTACAAATTCCAGAACCAGAAGTGCCTCCTTGTGAAGAATGGGGAACCATGGAGAAACTGGCTAGAGAAAGAGAAGTCGTAGGTATTTATATTTCAGGCCATCCACTGGATGATTTCAAAATAGAAATGAATACCTTTTGTAATGCTGAGGTGTCTTTATTTAATGACCTTCAAAACTATGTAAATAGAGAATTAACCTTTGGTGGTGTGGTGACAGATGTACAACATCGTGTGAGCAAACAAGGAAAAGGTTGGGCGTTATTTACTATTGAAGATTATACAGAATCGTTTGAATTCAGGATTTTTGGTGAAGAATATTTAAAATTCAGGCATTTTTTAATGGTTAGTAATTTTGTGTATGTTAGAGCTTTTATTAGAGAAGGTTGGGTAAATAGAGAAACTGGTAAAAAGGGAGAACCAAGAATTCAGTTTAATAATTTTCAGTTATTGCATGATGTCATGGATGCTTATGCGAAGAAGTTGTCCATTCAATTTGATATTAAAGACATAAAAGAAGAGCGTATAAAAAACATTAAAGAGTTATTGGGTATGCATGAAGGCAGTCATCATTTAAACTTTGTGATTTACGATAATAAAGAGCAAATAAAATTGCAGATGCCTAGCAGAAAACAAAAAGTGAAAATATCACAAGAGTTATTAGAAGAACTAGAAAGGCAACAGGTGTTTTATAAGTTGAATTAGAATTCCTGCGACTGCGTTTCGCCTTAGCTTTAGCAATGGCACAAGGCAGGAATCTTAATATAACACAGAATATCGCGCAAAGGATTGAGGCATTTGTTGAAGCTCTTTTGTTTTAAAAAAAACAAAAAGCGACTGCCGAAAGCCTGGTTTATGCGCCCAAAAAATTATAAATAAACGGAAACAATACATACATAGTTAAAACAAATTGTCAGTTTGTAAGCTTTGGTAATTTTTTTGACTAATTTTGCATACCTGCCTGCCGAAGATAGGCAGGTAAATTAGTAGTAAACACAATTAAATTAAAATATTATGGCATTAGAAATAACAGATGCAACGTTTGAAGAAACGGTTTTAAAAAGTGACAAGCCAGTAATGGTAGATTTTTGGGCTGCTTGGTGTGGACCATGTAGAATGGTTGGACCAATTATTGACCAAATAAGTGAAGAATATGCAGATAAAGCTGTTGTTGGAAAAGTAGATGTAGATGCAAATCAAGAATTTGCAGCAAAATATGGTGTTAGAAACATTCCAACGGTTTTAGTATTTAAAGATGGAGAAGTAGTAGGAAGACAAGTAGGCGTAGCTCCAAAAAATGCTTATACAGAAGCAATCGATTCACTTTTATAAAAAAGTCTAAAAGAAAACACAAAAGGTTTGCCTAATAAGCAAACCTTTTTTAGTTTAGAAGATAGTTTTTATTAATTGATATATTTAACTCTTCCCTTAGGGAAGATGTCGTTTACGACAGATGGGCTAATGAATTTACAAAACGAAGTAAATAAAACATCAGGCTTTAAAAACCTAGAATTACTGGCTAAACAAGTAGTTGAAGGCTTTATAGCTGGTATGCATAAAAGTCCGTTTCATGGGTTTTCAGCAGAATTTGCGGAACATAAAATATACAATCGAGGCGAAAGTACTCGACATATAGATTGGAAACTATTTGCCAAAACAGATAAACTCTTTACAAAACGTTACGACGAAGAAACTAACCTACGTTGTCATTTAATTGTCGATAATAGCAGCTCGATGCATTACCCTGAAATTAATAAGTTTGGGATAGATTCATTAAATAAAACAGGATTTTCTGCCTTAGCAGCAGCATCAATTATGCATATTTTAAAAAAGCAACGAGATGCGGTTGGTTTAAGCATTTATAGTGACACCTATGATTATTATGCGCCAGAAAAAGGGAGTGAACGTCATCATAGAATGTTATTGGATCAACTAAGTAATATGGTGGTAAACAAATCAGTACAAAAAACGACGAACACTTATGAATTTTTACACCAAATAGCTGAAAAAATTCACAGACGTTCTTTAATATTTTTGTTTTCTGATATGTTTCAGGATGGTATTGATGAAGTGAAACTATTTGATGCCTTGAGACATTTAAAGTATAATAAACATGAGGTTGTTTTGTTTCATGTGATTGATAAAGAAAAGGAGTTTAATTTTGATTTCGATAATTCTCCAAAACGATTTGTGGATGTTGAAACAGGTGAACATATTGATTTATATGCTGAAAACATTAAGGAAAATTATGAAAAGGCTGTGTCCAATTATTTTGCAGATATAAAACTGAAATGTGGACAATATCAAATAAAATATGTAGAAGCTAATATAAATGAGAGTTTCAATAAAATACTAACCACGTATATGTTAGAACGACAGAAATTTGTTTAAGTCGATTTTATTGAAAAATTTCAGAAAAACATTTGCGATATAAAAAATGCAGTGTATATTTGCAACCGCAATCTCGATAGCTATCGGGATACAACGGTTTGGTAGTTCAGCTGGTTAGAATACCTGCCTGTCACGCAGGGGGTCGCGGGTTCGAGTCCCGTCCAGACCGCAAGATTGCTAAAAGCCTTAACCTAGTTGAGGCTTTTTTAGTAATTTAACAAAGTTGTGTTGTGTCACAGAAATGTGGCAAGTAGTCTGGAAACAGACCTTTGAGAAGCTTTTCCTTTATTGGAGAGGCTTTTTTGTTTTAGAGATGTTTTCATTGTTTTCCTTTTATAATCACAAAAAGAAGAAGGTAGTAGTTAATCTAAATTTTATTAAAGTTCCAAACTTGACCTACTGTTTCTCCACCATTTTCATCTTTAACAACTATTCTCCAAAAATAGATTGTAGAAGCGGAAAGATTAAAATCAAAAGAAGTTTCAGTTTGATCTTCTGAAACTAGTGTAATTGGAGGGTCGACTGTATCAATATAAATATCATATACCAAATCATCTTGATCAACATCATTGGCTTCCCATTGTAAAGTAATGACTTCACCAGAAACAGTTTCTCCATTATTTGGAGATATTAGTTCTGGAGAAAAAGGCAAGTAATTAGTAAGGCCCTCATTTTCAGTATACAATTGAAAAACTGAGGAATAATCACTTGAAGCGTTGTTGTCATCAGTTGCAATTACACGCCAATAATAAGCAGTGCCCTTTAATAAAGTTGCTTGATAACTAGTCGAAGTCGTGTTACCATAATGTAGTACGTTATTAAATGAATTATCTGTGGCAATTTCAATTTTATAAGTAATAGTATCACCATCTGGATCTACTGAAGCATTCCAGTTAAAGGTTAATACATTCTCAACACATAAGAGATTATTCGATGGAGAAACCAAAGAAGGCTTTGATGGCGCATTGTTTGGTGTTACTATTGGACCATCATCTGAAGGTCCTCCACTGCTACATGAAAAAAGGATCAAACATGATATTAAAAGTTTAAAAATATATTTCATATTATTCCTTGATTACTTTTAACATTATCGATTCTAGTTGATTTAATTTAATAAAATAAATTCCTGAGGGAAGGTTTTGCAAGCTAAGCTGAATGCTGTTATTGATAATCTGCGGGTTTAATATTAAAACCAATTGTGATTGTATATTAAAAACCTTAACGGTTACATTGTTTTTAGTCCCAGAAAAACCTATAATATTTAAATAATCATTTGTTGGATTTGGGTAAAACATCAATTGTTCAGATTTTCCAATACGCTTTATTAATGACCCCTCACAATCTTGTGCAGTTTTAACTTCTATCAGATCACCGTTCCGAGTTGGAATTGTAAATATGTTATCCCAGGTTTGAAGTATTATTTGGTCATTCTTAAATACAGTATATGGAGCTGTTCCTTGGTCCATGGTAATGGAAGCTGTATTAGCTGCAGAAGTTATTCTTCCAGCAACATTCTCACCTTCTTCTATCGTTAGGTTATAACACTGTACGTATCCCTCTTCAGGAACAGTAATACACATTTCATAATTTCCAGGAGCTAGATCTGTTATGGTATATGTTGAGGTGAAATCGTAATTGGTTCCATTAATTTGTAGAACATAATTAAGATTTTCTGTTGCGTTAATGATGATCTGTCCGTTCTTTTTGTCTGGGCATGTTTCACCCACTGTTTGAATAATAAAATTATCTGATGGTAAGAAAAAGCATCCAGCATCATTAACCAAATCTAAAAGTACACTTTCTGGACATTGATCGATATCATTTGTTATTCCGTCACCATCGTCATCTAGTTCACTTTCGGCACAGCCATGCTCATTAACAGCTTCATTTTCTGGTGTAGTTGGACATTGATCAATATCGTTAGAGACCCCATCGTTATCGTCATCTAATTGACTCTGTGAACACCCAGATTCATTGATAGTTTCGCCACTAGGAGTATCGGGGCATTCATCAACATTGTCACCAATACCATCTCCATCACTATCCATTGGCCCATCATAGGAGTATTTATGAAGTAACCCACGGAACCATCCATAAAATGAATATAAATAGACTTGTTGACCAAAAGTTCCCGTTAAAATGAGATCCGAGTTTTGATCTATTTTCGCATAACTCAAATTGCTAGGTAGATGGAATTTATCAATTTGCTGTCCATCTCTGTTTAAAACATTTACGTAGTAATCGGTGTATTCGTGAAAAGGATAATCATTAACAAACAAGAAGTCCTTGTATTCAAATAAAATTGAATGCTTAAAGAAATATTGTGAAAATTCCTGTAGCAGATTCAGATCGTTATCATACAAAAATAATTTACCATCGTCACTGGAGAATTCTTGCATAAAAAATACGTCACCGTTGTCAAGAATGGTTATTCTTGTAAGGATGTCCCCAATATCAATATATTGATAGTCTCCACTTAGTGTGACTTTATGAATGCGATTGTCATCGTGTCCACCATTTGAACCAATAAATAAGGTGCCTTCATTATCAATATCCGAATTATGAACTCCAACTTGTAACACACCATTGAGTCCGGTAACATAAGGGTCTATGGTAAATACTTCATTCAGGTTCTTATATAATCTTAATTTATGTTCATTGTTACTGTCGGGGTCTTCTTCGGCATACATATACATATACGAATCACCATTTGAATCTGTATATGACTTTATTATTTCGTAACCGGGTATAGTTAGTGTATTTAATAACTCACCAGTCTCTGCGTCATGAGTATATATATGTGTTTCATCTGTATAAGTATTATGATTTCTTATGGGCCAGGTTACACGAACCACATTTTGATCTTTATCTAAATGTATTTGTCTAGCACCATAATCACTACTATACTCCTGAAAAATGACATCACCGGCTGGTGAAATTTTAGTAACAAAATATCCATACCCATTAGGTCCCGGTCCTTTGGTATTGATATAGAGATTGTTTTGGTTGTCAAGGAGAAAATCACTTTCGGTAAAAAGGACATGTGACAACTCTGTTCGCCATAATAGATTTAATTCACTATCATACTTATATACACTTCTATTAATTGGTGCACGTGAACCACCAATCTGCCAATTGTTGGGCCCAGTTTGCTCTTCCGAAAGTATCCAATAATTGTTATCATGATCCACAAGAACCATTGGTCTAACTACTTTTGAAGTTCCTTCGCCAGAAAACATATAATTACTTTCAACCCCTGTAATATTGATTTTTTCTAAATAAATATTTCGTTGCGCAAGAAAATCGGATTCCGGATACATTTTATCGTAAATGGTACCTGAAGTTGCAATGTTGGTATCGTCTATTTTTACGATATCAGACAATTCATAAAAGTTAGAATACTGGAATGAATTTACTGGATTAAGGTTCGAATCGTAAAGATTAATAGTATTATTGGTGCTGGCTAGAAAGAAGGCATCGCCGTTTTTTAAATCACCCCCCAAATAATCTAAATAAGTAATCTGGTTTAGAGTGCTCTCACCCCCTAAATCATCAACAATACGTTTTTCAACGGTTTCACTGTCGATGTCATAGTAAAACAAATTCAGATTATCATCAACATCCAAATAACTATCGATGTGATATATATTTTCTAGTAATTGAACAGAATATACGATTTTACCTCCTTTGTTGATTTTTGTGTAGGTAACGTTGCCAGTTCCTTCAACTTTTGACTTGATTAAATATAAATTCTCGAGATCGTCGACATATAAATCATAGTAATCCAAAACCGAAGTAAAATATTGGAACACAAAGTTGTCCTCGTAATTAAGATGATAGATTTCTTCAATTGTTGCCGATTTTCTGATAAGATAGTATTGTTCGTTAAAATTGCCATCATCTTCGTTTATTCTTACTAGACTATAAAAAACACCATCTTTAAAGGTGTTTTTAGTGCCTTGATTGACGAAGCTGGTTGTGAGGACTTCCGAAAAATTTCCAGCGTCATCAAAGGTTATATGATATATGGGTGAATTGTTGGACTCACCATAGCGTGTATATGATACCCTTAAAGCGTCATCCACAAATGAGGAGTCATAACTGGAAAAATCATAATAGTCTGACCCATCTATGTTTCCAATGGTTTTGTACCATTGTAAATTTCCATCCTTGTCATATTTGACAACAAATAAGAGTCCACCACCAACTGAACCATTAAGGGCACTTCTGCCTACAATAATGATGTTATTGTTACTGTCTATATACATGTCCAAGGGATTGTCGTAAGATTGGTCAGTATCAAGCGAGAATCGGCGTTGCCAAGTTAAATCTAGTTCACTGTTAAATTTTGTCACTACCAAATCAGTATGTGTAGAATCACGTTCTGTAGTCCCTACGTTAATTATATTGTCAGCATTATCCTTTTCTGTAAAATAAGAGATATCTCTGTTGGTATGGTTGTTAAGTCCATAGGAAGTTGTATTAATTGGGGTCAATTCGTCTTGTCCATAACTAATACTTATAATAAGAAAAACCAATATTAGAGTCAGTCGCATAGGCCAGATCCTAGAAAATATTCTATACAAATGTAGTGTTTTCTTACTTAAAATTGGAAACAGGATCTTAATGTTCAATTTGATTATTAAAGTCCCGTCCAGACCGCAAACAAAGCCTCTCCAACAAGAGGCTTTTTTTGATATTAAGATGTTGTGTTGTGACACAGAAATGTGTCAAGTAGTAATACCGAAGTAAATTTGGTATTCCAATGAAAGGCTTTCCTTTTTTCTTTATTGAAAATTGGGATGCTTTTTTGTTTTTAGAAGATATTTAAGATAGTCCTCCATATTAACCCAACAAAATATTTCTATTGTTGAATTTAAATTAATAGAGTTCGAGCGACAATTCTATACAAGCTAGGTAATCTAGCAAGAATTCTTAAAAAATAAAAGGGCTGCCTAAATTAGGCAACCCTTCTTTTAATTATCCCATGGTGTTAAATCATAACAATATAAAGATATTCAAAAATAATTTTATCTAAGTTTTTTATGGGCAATTTTTTCTTTTTTTTGGAATTCCAATAAATTATTGTACTTTTATCGATGTTTATTGTATTTAATCGATAATTTAAATATAATAATCGCCCTAAATAATTAATAATGAAAATAGCCCAAATCCCTAAGAATCTGGCTTTTAACATATTAGTAATTTTGCTGCTAATTAGCTCTACTGCTTACTCACAAACAATGCAAGTGGAAGTAATTGGTGGAGCTATAGTTACTCAAGGAACTACAATTACTATAAATGCCGGAACAAGCCTCGACTTTAGAATAACCAATATTGATGCCTCTAGTTGTAAAAACAGCAAGCGACTAAGAGTTCGAGATGTTGATATATCAAATACAATCGATTTTGATATCACTCCAAACAATCCAAGAAAGAACATAAAACAAATATCCTGTAATGGCAACGGTAATAAAAATCTAGATTTTGAAATACAAAATATAAGCCCTAGTTGCAGCACTGTATCGACTTTAGTTACTATTGAAGTTAGAAATCAGCCAGACTTTACGTTTACGTTAGAGGTTACTTCGTCACCCGAAATTTATGTATTAGGTGGTAACCCATGGCAAGATATAAATGATGCGGATACTACCACATCAGATACTAATGGAACCTACTTTGGCGTTGTTGATGAAGGCAATACGGTGACAAGGAGATATTTAATTGCAAATATTGGTAGTTGTTCAATGAATATCACTAATATAGTTAGCAATAATCCTGATTTTACTGTAGCATCAATACATGATCAAGACCCAGACCCTAATATTATTTCATTTACGGGACTTCCTCCTTATTATGGCATTTATTTAGATATAACATTTACAGCTCCAAATGGAGGTTTAGGGACTCAAACCGCAACCATTAGTGTTAGTAGTAATGACCCAGATATTAACCCCTTTTCTTTAATTGTTGAAGCCGAAATGTTTAATGAGAGCATTCCAGGACCTGGAGGTATTACATCAAATTTTAAACTGTGGCTAAAATCTACAAGAGGGATTGTTAAATCAGGTTCAAGTCTTACCAATTGGCTGGATTTAGGAACCAATGGCAAAGATGCCACAACTGTACCTGGAAATGAACCAACCTATTTAGATACACCAGCAGATAATATTAATTTTAACCCAGTGGTTAAATTTGAAAATGGCGCAGCTACAGAACAATATATGTTCAATAACAATGCTACATTAAGCGGTTTCTATAATCACGATGTTTTTATTGTAATGGTACCAGACGCAACCATGACGAGTGCTTCTGCAAGGAACACAATTTTCGCAGGAGTTGATTCTGGAAGTGCAGGTGATATTACTGGTATTGGTTTTGGAGATTATTCATCAGAATTTACAGGGGAAGTTTTATCGTACAATCAGGATGTTGATGCAGGTGGAAGTTATAATGGAGATGCTGTTACGTCAGGGTCTTATGCAAGCCCAGGAATTATAAACATTAGGAACGATGCAGCGTCGTCCCCAAACAAACAAGATATTTTATACAATTCCAATGTTTTAACAACAAATAATGTTTCGGATGTTGCCTTTACTAATATAGTAGGAAGTGAATATTGGGTAGGAAAGAACTTTGATTTTGCTGGAAGTTTAAATGGCAGAGTGGCAGAGATATTTACATTTGCTGAGCGTTTAAGTGATGCCGATAGACAAAAAGTAGAGTCTTATTTAGCAATTAAATTCGGAATCACTTTGGGTGCTTCAACTGAAGCTCAAAAGGACTATATAAATTCTTTTAATACTAAAGTTTGGGATGCTACTGTAAACGCTGGATATAATTATGATGTAGCAGGAATTGGAAGAGACTCAATTTCAGATTTAAACCAGAAACAATCAAAATCTATAAATTATACAAACTCTGTAACCATTGGTTTGGGAGGGGTTTCGGCTACCAATAGTGCAAACCCAAACGAATTTGTTGCAGATGGCGACTTTCTGGTTTGGGGAAATAATAATGGCGCTTTTACTGGAACCAATACAAATACCGTTACTATTGCTTCAGGAGTGACCACATCACTAACTCGTATTGACAGAAAGTGGAAAATTGTAGAATCTATAGAATTAGGTTCTGGTGGCGATATAGAAACAGTTTATGTTTCTATTCCATCTGCAGCGTTTAGTGGTTTTACAAAAACAGCTACCGAAGAATATGTTTTGATTGTGGCTGATAATGCCAATTTTGCCAATGGTGATATTATTGATGTCATTCCCTTAAGGTCCAATGGTGGATCAAACTTGGAAACATGGTATAATTTTGAAGGGATCAAATATTTTACATTTGGAGTAACACCCAAATTATCTGAAAATCATTCTATAAGTATAGCTTCGGGCGATTTTTTGGTTGGCGATAATTTGCTCAACCTAAATGTGGATTCATTCTCTATTTCTGCTTGGATAAAAGTTGCTGCAAATGCAAGTAATAGAACTGTTATGGCTAAAGGAGATAAACTTCAAATTAGATTAAATACAACAGGAAATGTTGAAGTTTTTATTGATGATGCGTTAACACCAAAGTATACTTCAAACATGGATTTAGACGACGGTAAATGGCATCATACTACATATATCTACGATAGTGGAACACTTTTAATGTATGTGGATGGTGTGTTGGATAAATCCGTTCAAAATGTGGTACATCCTTCGCCAAATTACAATCATTTTTCTGTTGGCGTAGTACATACAAATAAAAATGTTGTTTTCAATCCATTATTGGGTGAAATTGATGAGGTCTATGTTTGGGATATTGCACTATCAGAAGCTCAAGTACGATACTTGATGAACCAAGAAATTGAAAGATTTGATATAGCTGGTACCGATTATGTAGATGGAAAAATACTGCCTCAAGCTTCTTCAAGTAATGAAATGGTAAATATTCCATGGAGTAGTTTAAGGGTGTATTACGATTTTAATTCGTTTTATGGCTCCACAATTGAAGGGTTAACCGACGATCGTTACTTTTTAAGATTGAATTACCTCAACAAAACCAAAACCATACTTGATGACCAAACAACACCTTTACCATATGTTTCGGTGGCAAATGGCGCATGGGACAACCCTACAACTTGGAGCAATAGTGCCGACCAAGTTATGCCAAACTCTTTGAGTATTGATGGTGTTACAATGATTGACTGGAATATTGTTGAAATAGGACATGATATCACTTCTGGTGATAGGGATATCACACTTTTAGGATTAAAGCAAACAGCTGGAACATTAGCTATTGCCGACCCAATAGCTACTACTCCAATTGAAGATAATGCTGGTCAAGCACTAACAATTTCACATTATTTAGAAATTGATGGTGTCATTGATTTGGTTGGTGAATCACAATTAATACAAACCGAAGGGAGTATTGTTGATGCAGATAGTGGTGGTTATATAGAAAGAGACCAACAAGGAACAGCTAATGGGTTTAATTATAATTATTGGTCTTCTTCGGTAGGTCCAATAACTGGTAATACCGTTACAAGAGGCGCAGGAATTGCAAGTACCAACCCTAATCATACTTTAACTGGAATATTGAATGATGGTACAAGTTCTGCTAGTTATCTAGGCTTAACATTTAATGCAGCTTATACAGCAGCAGATTCTGATACGCCTACAACACCAAGAACACTTAGTACCTATTGGATGTATAAGTTTTATGGACCTGAAGACGATTATTCTGCGTGGCAACCTATTGATGAGACATCATCATTACTTGCTGGTGAAGGATTTACAATGAAAGGGACTT
>CALZKX010000279.1 GCA_945788155.1 uncultured Flavobacteriaceae bacterium | reverse complement strand
GACATATTTAATGCTAACATCGCAATGAAGATTAAATACATCAAGTTTATCATTTTCTGCCTTGCAGATAATTTTCCTCCTGCCATAACTAATTAGTTTTTGTTATTAATGGGTTAATTAATTCTAATTAGTTCTTGTTCATTGCAGTTAACATGCCTCCATATACACCATTTAATGATGATAGGTTAGATGCTAAAGATTGCATTTGCTCTTTTAACTTTGCAGCATTTTCAATAGACTCTTCGTTTATTGTTGCTTGCTTGTTTACGCTCTCTAATTGTACTTTATATAAACTGTTTAATGATTCCATTTGTGCAGCGGCAAGCGACATTTCTTCGCTATACTTTTTAGTTGCAGAAATACCATCAACAGAAGGTCCCATGTTTTTAGCAGCTCCTTCAAAGTTTTTAATACTATCGCCTAAGCTAGCCATTAACTCTCCATCAATTTGGGCTTCTTTAAGCAATTCGTCTAATTTTTTAGACAATAAACCTTCGGCTTCTTTTGGGTTATCTTTTTTCTTGCTTTTTGTCATTCCTCCTTCTAATTCAGGATATACTAAAGACCAATCTAAATCGTCATCAACAGGTTCGAATGCTGAAATTGCAAAAATAATTGCTTCAGTTACAAGACCAATGGTTAACATCACGTTACCAGTTAATGGCCCTATTTCATAATGAATAATTTTGAAAAGTGCTCCAACAATTACGATTGATGCTCCTAATCCGTAGGCCATATTCATGAACCTTTTACTTGCTTTTGATTGTGCCATAATATTTATTTTTAGTTAAGTTTGGTTAAATTTTTTAATTAATTTCTTTTTCCTTTTTTTGAGGCATTTTTGGTTACTTCGGTTCCCATATAGTCTTGTACTGTACGGAATCCGATATAGCTTCTTGCTGAATCGGCATACTCATAATCTCTTGAGCTTACTTGTAGGAAATAAGCAACATCTTTCCAAGATCCACCTCTAACAACTTTACGTTCGTTTTCGGTATCGTTAACACTTGGGTTTACTGTTGAAGAATATTCGTATGATGCTGGATCGTAAGAGGACATTACCCACTCTGATACATTACCAGCCATATTGTATAAGTTATAATCGTTAGGTTCAAAGGCATCAGCTTCAACTGTGTATAATGCTTGATCTGCTGCATAATCACCACGTAATGGTTTAAAGTTTGCCATAAAACAACCTCTGTCGTTTATTGCATAAGGACCTCCCCAAGGGAATGTTGCTCCTTGAAGACCACCTCTTGCGGCGTATTCCCATTCAGCTTCAGATGGTAATCTAAATCTGTTTACGTTTTGTTTGCTTCTCTCTTTTTGATAAGCGTTCTTTTTTAAAGTTCTCCATTGGCAAAACGCTTGTGCTTGTTTCCAAGTGACACCAACCACAGGATACTCACTGTAGGCATCGTGCCAAAAGTAATCGTTGTGCATTGGCTCATTGTACGAGTAAGCAAAATCTCTAATCCAAACTGTTGTATCTGGATAGACCTCTACTTCTTCTTGCTCGATAACATCGCTACGACTTAACTCACGATATTTTGCAGCCGTTTGAATGTCCATAGTTGTGTATTGGAACTTAAATTGTTTTACATCCCAAGTACGTTGCCCATTATATGATTCTTCTAGTGGCAAATACATGTTGTCCATTACCTCGGCATATAATTCGTCTGGATATTCGCTGGTATCGAAAATCAAATCGATATCGGTATTTAATTTTCTTATCTCACCTTCGTAGTTTTCAAACATGTACTTTTCGTAAGGAGTCATATCCTCTTCGGGCTTTACATCTTTATAAGAAAATTCACCTATGTCGCCTTCTCCTGGTTCTTTTCCTTCAAGGTCTGCCATTTCAGCAAGGTTAGTTCTAATAGTAGAATCTCTAACCCATTCTACAAATTGACGATACTCACTATTCGTGATTTCAGTTTCGTCCATATAGAATGCTCTTACTGTAACAGTTTTTGTAGGTGCATCTTTAACACCTGCCAAATCATCGTCCGACTTACCCATAATAAAAGCTCCTCCAGGAATTAAACTCATTCCATAAGGTTTTTCAGGATGCCATTTTTTTCCCTTAACTCCAACTAGTTCACCTTTGTCTCCGGTTCCACAACTAGTTAATATAGCTAAGACTGCTGTTAATGTTAATAACTTCTTAATACACATAAATTTGAGGTTAATTAATGATCTTAAATATTTTAAGGGTGTAAACATATTTATATATTTCCATAAAAACAACTTTTTAAGCAAAAAAAATGCATTTTGTCTAAAAAAAATGCATTTCGTCGATGAATTTTAAGTGTTTAATCGATATTTAAACGCTATTCTTCTTGAATGCCTTGTACCATCTATCGGGCACTTTTCCTTTGCAAGCATCCATGTAATCATCATGCATGCAAGGTAATAACGTATGGCGTTTTAATTTATTATTAAGGTTTGGTAAAAAAGGTATTTCAATCCACCAACGCCCTGTTTGATTGCTTTTGTAAAATATGAGTTGTTGTT
>CALZKX010000278.1 GCA_945788155.1 uncultured Flavobacteriaceae bacterium | reverse complement strand
TGTTAAGTATAAATGTAGTAAAAATACATTTATTATATACAACATCAATCAATCAAAAAACGAATGAAAAAACTAATCACATTGTGTTTGGCAATGCTCTTTATTGTACAAAACACACAAGCAACAAACAACAGTTCAACAGAATTAATCGATGGCTCAATAACTGGAAAGGTACTGGATGCTACACTTAACGAACCCTTGCCTTATGTAAATATTATTATTAAAAATGACAAAGGCGATATCATAACTGGTGCTATTACATTAGACGATGGCACCTTTAAAATCACTAAAATTCCTGAAGGTAAAATTACAGTAACTGCACAATATATAGGGTACAAATCTGTAGTTAAAGAATTAACTATAAGCCGAAAAAATAGAAAATTTGATCTTGGAGATATTAGATTAGAAGAAGAAGCTTCGAGTTTAGATGAAATAACTGTGGTTGCCGAAGTATCTACTATTCAACAAAAAGTAGATAGAAAAGTTATTAATATTGGTAAAGATTTAGCAGCTTCTGGTACAGCATCAGAGTTAATGGTAGGTGTGCCATCAGTAAATGTTGATGCTCAAACTGGAGACATTTCTTTAAGAGGAAATCAAAATGTACAGGTGCTAGTAGATGGAAAACTATCTAACATTCCAACAGCGCAACTATTAAAACAAATACCTTCTACTTCAATTAAACAAATTGAGCTTATTACAAATCCTTCGGCAAAATACAATCCTGAAGGTATGAGTGGTATTATTAATATTGTGCTACATAAAAACTTAAATATAGGATTTAATGGTAGTGCAAATGTTGGCTTAAGTTATGAATTAGAACCAAAATTTAACAGTTCAATAGACATGAACTATCGCAACGGTAAACTAAATTTTTATGGAAGTTATAGCACAAATATTTCTGATAATAGAAATACAGGGTTATTAAACCAAACTGAAGCTGATATTTCTCAAACTTTTAATTTTTTAGATGAACGTAATTCGCATTTATTTAAAGTAGGAGTAGATTTTTATATTGACGATAAAAACACATTTTCTATATTTACCAACCAAAACCTTTTTGATGGAGGTACCTTAGGCGAAACTCAATTAATTTACAACAACAACCTATCTAACAACCAGTTACAAACTTTCGATAATTTTAATGATAATGATAGTGAACAGTACAATGTAAACTATAAGTTAGACTTTGATAAAGAAGGTCATAACATAGAGCTAGAAGCCTATTACAATGTTTTTGATAGTGACTTAACAACTTATAATACATTTACAGGTGGTAATGCTCGACCAAATTTTGATGAGCTAACAAATACAGAGCGAAATAGAACTACCATAAATTTAGATTATGTAAACCCAATATCTGAAACAACTAAGTTAGAATTAGGTTTACAAGCTCGTTTATTTAATAATAGCATTGCATACACCTCAGACGCTAGAGTTAGAAATGAATTTGGCACATATATTCCTACTCAAACACTTTTTGACTACGAAAGAAATATCTATTCTGCATATGCTAGCTACAGTAAAAAAATAAATAAATGGACATATCAATTAGGTTTACGTGTCGAATCTGTACAAGTTGATGCACTAGCTTTAGATACCGATTTAATAAACAATACCACAACAAATTTTCCTTTTGAAAATGATTATATTCAAGTTTATCCATCGGCTTTTGTAACCTTAAATCCTTCAGAAAAAAATTCATATCAATTTAGTTTTTCCAGACGTGTAGATCGTCCAGGAGTTGGACAAGTAAATCCAATTCCAGAGTTTAATACGCCACTAATTTCTCAATTTGGAAACCCAGAATTAAAGCCACAGTTTACTAACTCTATTGAAGCAAACTACACTAGAAATTTAAAAAAAGGAAGTATTACAGGTGGTGTGTTTTATAGATTAATTGAAGATGAAATTAATCAAGGTGTATTTGTAGATCGCTCAGATTTAGCTTCTGGCCGTGTAATTCTAACTAATGATAATTTTGGTAACACAACAGCATACGGAGTCGAAGTTTCAAGCAACTATAGACCAACTAAATGGTGGAGTATTAATGCAAGTTTTGATTTATATGCTCGAAAGCAAACTGGTTTTGCCGAATCTCTAGACCCTACAATAGAAAATCCTGTTGATAGTGATGTTATGATAAACAATGTTGAGGTAAAAAACGTAATATATAATTTTAGAATGTTTAACAATTTTAGAGTTAATAAAAAACTAACTTTTACAGCATTTGCTATGTATAGAGGAAAAGACACAGGACTAAACTTTGAAATGGAGGCAATGTATTTTGCCAATTTAGGAATGCGCTACAATTTTCTTGAAGATAACAGAGCCACCTTTAGTTTAAACTTTAATAATGTTTTTGATACTCAAGAAATAAATATTTTAAGTGAACGACCATTTAGACAAACTGTAAACTTCATGCCAGAGTTTAATACCATTTTTGCAGGATTGTCATATAGATTTGGAGGCGGAAAATACAGAGCAAAATCTCGTAAACGCAGAGATAATGACGAAAAGCAAGGAGGCGGAATTCTATAAATTTACTAATCTCATTAATAGCCTACATAAATAGTTGATGGTTAGTGTTAATGTTAGGTTATTAATAAAAAACCCAGACAGTATTTTTGTCTGGGTTTTTTGATGCAAGAATTTTTGATCATTACCATCTTGAAAACAATCGTATTTTCTTCGAAATTTAAAAACATTTCCCTTTCATGGAAAATATGTTAAAGTTGGTTAAATTTTTACTTGCAATGAAATAAAAAGCAAAAATCAACGTCTATATAAGCAGAGCATTTAGTTTTAAATGTTAATGTTGGTTAATAGCTAAAAAACCCAGAGCGTCTTTGTTCTGGGTTTTTTTATGTATTTATGCTTTAGCAGGAAATCTACCACTTCATAATCACACTTCCCCAAGTAAAACCACTGCCAAAAGCAGCTAACACTACAATATCGTCTTCTTTAATTTTACCTTCTTCCCAAGCTTCGGTCAAGGCAATTGGTATGGATGCCGCAGTCGTGTTTCCATAACGCATAATGTTGTTGTACACTTGGTCATCGCTTAGTCCAAATTTTCGTTGTATAAATTGGGCAATACGCAAATTGGCTTGGTGCGGAATAAGCATATCAATATCCTCCTTGGTTAAATTATTGGCTTGTAAGCCTTCGTTAATGGCTTCGCTAAAGCGCACTACAGCATGCTTAAACACAAATTGTCCGTTCATATATGGATAATACGACACGTCATTAGGATCATTCTCTTCCATAATAGCATCAACCCAACGTCCTGTACTTGGACCTTCCAACGATAATTCTTTCATGTGTTTCCCTTCGGAATGCAAGTGAGACGACAAAATGCCTTTAGAGCTATCCTCACATCTAGACAAAACTGCCGCTCCTGCACCATCACCAAAAATAACGGTTACGCCTCTGCCTCTTGTAGAGCGCTCCAACCCTCCCGAATGGTTCTCACTACCAATAACCAACACGTTTTTATACATGCCTGTTTTAACAAACTGATCGGCTATGGATAGGGCATACACAAAACCAGAACATTGATTTCTAACATCCAATGCGCCAATTGTTGGCATATCCAATAAGTCTTGCACTCTCACACCTCCACCTGGGAAATACATATCTGGACTCAATGTTGCAAATACGATAAAATCGATATCATCTTTAGTAAGACCTGCACGTTCTATGGCAATTTTGGCAGCTTTTGCTCCCATAATAGATGTGGTATCTTCACTAGTTTTTGGGTCAATCCAACGACGCTCTTTAATTCCTGTACGTTCTTGAATCCATTCATCAGTAGTATCCATCCACTGCTTCAAATCGTTATTGGTAACTACAGTTTCTGGTAAATATTTTCCAAGTCCTGTTATTTTTGAATTATACATAAGTAACTCTTTTCTTTAATTAAAATGAATTTTAAATGTAATGAATTATTACAATTTAGCTCTGAAAACATTGCAAATATAATAGTTATGTTAAAAACTTTAACGCAGTGATTAGATCTACAAAAGTGCAAAATTATGTAACTTTAAGCACATTTACTATTTCTTATAATTTAAAACAGCTTAATATGAAAAAATCCATTGTTTATGTACTTATTTGTTTTGTAACATTTTTACAAGCACAAGAAAATGTAAATTATCAATTACCTCACGACAACATTTTAGAATTGGCTGATGCGCCTCTTGCGCCTTCCCTAAGAATGGATAGTAAAAGTGAAAGAATGCTCTTCCTTTACAGGAGTAACTTTAAGAGTATTGCAGAACTGTCTGAAACCGAAATGCGTCTTGGTGGACTTAGAATAAATCCAGTAACAAATATTGGAAGTCGCCAAAACTACTACACAGATATTAAAATTAGAAATGGAAGAAATAACGACAATGTTGCTGTAAAAGGCTTACCTGAAAATGGTC
>CALZKX010000277.1 GCA_945788155.1 uncultured Flavobacteriaceae bacterium | reverse complement strand
ATGACTATGGTGATTCCGAAAATGTTTTGGCCTTCATAAAAGGAAAAGAAAAACCAAATGAAGTCATTGTGGTTTCGGCACATCACGACCACGAAGGTGTAGATAAAGATGGTAATATTTATAATGGCGCAGACGACGATGGCTCAGGTACAGTAGCAATTATGGAAATGGCTGATGCCTTTAAAAAAGCTAAAGAAGATGGCTATGGCCCAAAACGCAGCATACTCTTTTTACACCTTACAGCAGAAGAAGCTGGACTCCAAGGATCTCGATATTATACCGAAAACCCTGCTTTTCCTTTAGAGAATACTGTCGCAAACTTAAATATAGACATGATTGGACGAGTGGACAAATACCATACAGAAACACCAAATTATGTGTACCTTATTGGTTCTAATAGATTAAGTACCGAATTGCATTACATCTCAGAAACCGTAAATAATACATTTAGCAATCTTGATCTTAACTACAAATACAACGATGAAGATGAACGCAATCGCTATTATTACAGATCAGACCATTATAACTTTGCAAAACATAATATTCCGGTAATTTTCTATTTTAACGGAGAGCATGAAGACTACCACCAAACTAGCGACACAGCCGATAAAATTGAATATGACGTTCTGGAAAAACGCACAAAACTCATTTTTGCAACTGCATGGCAACTAGCCAATCAAGAAAATCGCATAATTATTGACAAATAATGTGTTAAAAAGTGTTAAAAGGTACGCTATATAAAACACCATAACCGTTCTTTTTTTGTAATATCGCAATTCACTAAAACATAACAACTTATTAAAATGAAAAAAACACTATTACTATTAAGTGCAATGCTAGTAATACTTTCTTGTAAAAAAGAGGCAACACAAGAAAATATTGTTGGTTATGCAAGCACCATAACACAAGAGGAGTTAAAAGACCATTTATACATTTATGCTTCAGATGAATTTGAAGGACGCGACACAGGAGAACCTGGACAAAAGAAAGCTGTCGAATATCTTAAAAAGGAATATGAAGCCTTAAGTATTCCTCCAGTTATTGAAGGTAATTATTTGCAAAATGTACCTTTAAACTTTGTAAAAACGCCTAAAGTAAATATGTCTGTAAATGGCGAATCTTTTAACTATTTCGATGATTTTATTTCACAAACAGCAGCAGCTACAGGAACAATATCTGCATCAGAAGTAGTATATGTAGGTTTTGGAATTGATGATGAGAAGTATAGTGACTACAAAGATCTTGATGTAAAAGGCAAGGTAGTTGTAGCCAAAGGTGGAGAACCAAAAGACAAAGCTGGGAACAATATACTTAGTGGTGGAAAAGAAGCGTCCAAATGGTCTAATGGTCGTCAAGCACTTTCATCTAAAAGGACTGCTGCGAAAAAAAATGGTGCCAAAGCATTGTTTTTAATGGACAGCGAATTATTTAACCGTTATTCAACATTCTTTAAACAGCGTGAAGCAAATGGTGGTAGCAAACGTTTATCATTACCAGCAAAAAAAGGTGATGACCCAGAAATTTACGATTTCTTAATTAGCGAAAAAATGGGCAAGGCCTTAGTAGCTAATATTAACGAAAATACTGAAACTGCTACAGTATCAACTAAACTAGATATGAACTACGAAAGTATTACTGTGCCTCATCCATCTGAAAATGTTGCAGCAATAATTACTGGTTCTGAAAAACCAGACGAGTATGTTGTTATTTCTTCTCACTTAGATCATGTTGGTGTGAATGCAAAAGGAGAAATTTTTAATGGTGCCGATGATGATGGTTCTGGTACAGTTGCCATGTTGGAAGTTGCCGAAGCATTTAAAGAAGCTGCCAATAAAGGGCATGGTCCAAAGCGTTCTGTTATCTTTTTACACGTAACTGGTGAAGAAAAAGGACTTTTAGGATCTAGATATTATACCGATTATGAACCTTTAGTTCCTTTAGCAAATACTATAGCTAACTTAAATATTGATATGGTTGGTCGTATCGATCCAAAGCGTAAAGGAGACAGAAATTACATTTACTTAATTGGAAGTGATAAATTAAGTACCGATTTGCACAACATTTCGGAAGAAGTAAATAAAACGTTTACCAACATCGAGTTGGATTATACCTATAATGATGAGAACGATCCAAACCGTTTTTACTATCGTTCGGACCATTATAACTTTGCAAAAAATAACATTCCAATCATATTCTATTTTAACGGTACACATGATGACTACCACAAAGCATCTGACACTCCAGACAAAATTAACTATGACCTGTTAGAAAATAGATCACGTTTGGTATTCCATACAGCATGGGAATTAGCTAATCGTGCAGAACGAATCGTAGTTGATAAAGCTACTGAAGAGTAGAAATTCACTCTTACTACATAAATTAAAAGCCTTCTAAGTTGGAAGGCTTTTATGTTTGTTATATTTTTCCTCAAAAGCATATACTAAAATTTATTAAATTTGGGGTTAATTGACGCAGCATTTTACTACAAGAAATTATACGATAAATAGGCATTAGTAAACTTCCAATGATAAAATTCTTTAGAAAAATTAGACAAAAATTACTATCTGAAAATAAAATCAGTAAGTATCTAATTTATGCTGTCGGAGAGATAATTCTTGTAGTTATTGGAATTTTAATAGCCCTACAAGTAAATAATTGGAATATAAATCGAATCAATTATGAAAAAGAAACGTTTTATCTACAAAATTTAAAAATCGATCTTAAAAATCAATCAAGAGAGATTGATAAACGATTAGAAAATGCACAAGAAATATTAACCATTTTGGATACCATTAATTCTTCCTACCGGAAAACTGGCTCATACACCAAAATAGAAGACTTTAACAAAAATCTTTTTCAAACTTTAGCTGCTGTAGATTTTGAATTACATATTAATACATTTAATGAGTTAAATTCAACTGGGCAAATAGCTTTAATAGATAACGATAAATTGAGAGCGACTATATTGTCAACTTTTCAAAATGTAATTGAAGCATCTGATATCATCACTAATAATTATAAATTGGTATTTTATCCTAATGCCTTTCCTGTTATAAGTAGCTTAATTGACTTTTCTTATCCTAGCCACTTAAGCCTTGCAATAGAAAACAAATTAAATAATATTGATACTGAATTGAAATTATCAAATGCCTTCGTTTTAGATATGCTTGTACTGAAAGTTATGGAGAATGAGTTAAATGAACTTAAACCTAAAGTAACTGAGTTAATTTCTTTAATCGAATCAGAAATCGTTAAAAGAAATTAAAAGTAACAATGTATTTGGCCAATACTTTAATTCGCAAAAAAAGCCCCTCATTTCTGAGAGACTTTGTCTTTTGGGTGGAAGACGGGATTCGAACCCGCGACCCTTGGTACCACAAACCAATGCTCTAACCAACTGAGCTACAACCACCATGTTAATGGTGCCTTTTAAAGGCGTGTGCAAATGTAAATTATTTCAATTTTTTTACAAAGAGTTTTATGTAATTATTTTAAATCATATAAGCTATCGACGGCTACATAGCGCTCCACTGTAAAACCTTCACCATGTTCTACATTTATTAATCGTCCTAAATCTTTAGCTCTGTAAGCAATACTATCGGTAAAATTACTACTGGAAATTGGTGTTTCAGGCTCTTTACTTTTAGGATCAAAAAACTGGGTTTTATATGCTAATACGGCTTCCATTTTTTTGTCCATAAACCCAGTAACATCCACTACAAAATCTGGCTCGATGTTTTTCCATTGTATGTAATGATAAACATGTTTTGGTCGCCAAGGATCTTGCCAATCATCTTCGTCAGGATTTTTGGTATCTATCTTTAACAAACCACTTAAAAAACAGGCATCACTTACTAAGTTGCTACCTTTAGCATGGTCTATATGCCTATCATCAATAGCATTACATAATACAATTTCTGGTCTATATTTACGTATCATTTTTATTAACTCTAGCTGGTGCAACTTATTATTTACAAAAAATCCATCTGCAAATTCCATATTGGTTCTAGTAACTACGCCTAAAATTTTAGCCGCTTTAGTAGATTCCTCGTCTCTAGTTTCTGCTGTACCACGAGTGCCCAATTCACCTCTAGTTAAATCAATAATGCCTACTTTTTTTCCATTGGCTATTTCTTTGGCAATGGTTGCACCACAACCTAATTCGACATCGTCTGGATGTGCGCCTATAGCTAGTATATCTAACTTCATATAATTAATTATGAATTATAAATTGCAAATTACAAATTATAGTGCAATCTAAAAGAACTAAGACAGCCAATCTTTTTGCTGTTCTATTGTTAAAAAAGTCCAAGCTACTACTCTACTTATTTTATGACCTTGTTGCATGTTAATTACTTTCACTTGAGTAGCACCTAGCTTTTTTAAAGACTTCTGCATAGACTTCACCAAATCCTTATTAGAGACTAAACTCGTGTACCAAAAGCAATTGGTTTTAAACAATGAACTTTCATATAAATAAGTGTGCAAAAATGCCTTTTCTCCTCCTTGAAACCAGAGTTCGTTAGCAGTACCACTAAAATTTCTAACTGGTACTTCAAAGTCTTTTTTTAGACCTTTTAATTTTCTTGTAGTTGCATCTATAGCTTCTTGTTCGCTTTTGTAAAAAGGTGGATTACACACACTAAAAGTAAATGCATCACTAGGTTTTATAATCCCTTTTAAAATATGAGATTTGTCTTGCTGTAAACGTAATTCTATAGCAGAAGATAAATCATTATTATCAATAATCATCTGTGCATTTTTCAATGCTACAATATCTATATCTGTAGCTACAAAGTGCCACTTATATTCTGCAAAACCTAGCAAAGGATAAATACAAGTAGCTCCAGTTCCTACATCTAATACCTTAACTGAATTATTTAAGTTATAAGGTTTTAACAAGTCGGTCAAATGATGAATATAATCTATGCGTCCAGGAATTGGCGGACACAAATGCTCATCTGGAAACTCCCAATAATCAACAGAATAATACGTAATTAAAAGTGCTTTATTAAGTAATTTTACGGCTTCTGGATTTGCAAAATCTATAGTTATAGAATTATATTTATTTGTAAACACAAATTGTTTTAACTCAGGAATAGTCTCAATTAATTTGTTAAAATCGTAACTTTTTTTGTGTTTATTGTTTTTGTGCAAGGTTTAAGTGTTTGAAGCTGTTAATTGATTATTCTTGACTTTAGACAATGCATTTTCAATATCACTCATCAAATCGTCAACATCTTCCAATCCAACCGAAAAACGAATCAATCCATCGTTAATACCTTGTGCTTTTCTGTCTTCAGGAGTCAACAACGCATGAGAAGCTAATGCTGGTAATAACATAGTACTCTCCACACCTGCTAAACTCATTGAGGGTTTAATAAGTTGTAAAGATTTTAAAAATTGTTCGGCATTTATACCTTCTGCTAAATCAAACGATAACATGGCTCCAAAACCTTTCATTTGTTTTTTTGCTAGTTTATAATCTGGGTGACTTTTTAAACCAGGATAATGAACCTGACTTATGGATTTATTTTTATTGAGTTTTTTGGCAATCTTCTTGGCGGTACTTTGTTGAGCCTTTACACGAACAGACAATGTTTTCATACTACGCTCTAGCATCCACACCATAAAATCGCTTAAATTACCTCCAAGGTTTTTAGCTAAACTCCAAATACTGTCTATGTGTTCTTGCTTTGTAGCCACAGCTCCTGCACAAATATCGCTATGTCCTCCAAAATATTTGGTAGCACTATGCAACACAATATCAATACCAAAATCTATAGGTTTTTGAATAATTGGCGTTGCAAACGTGTTGTCTATTACAGATAACAATCCTTTAGCCTTTGATAATTTTGCAATAGCTTCAATATCGACCAGTTTTAGTAAAGGGTTCGACGGTGTTTCAATATAAATTAACTTTGTATTTGGTTGTATACATTTTTCGAAAGCAGTAACATTCAAGCTTTCGGTAAAAGTATATTCAATATTGTATCTCCCAAAATGTTCTTCTACTAAATTGCGTGTGCCGCCATAAATATCATTTTGCAATACAATATGATCGCCTGCATTTAAAAAAGCCAACAAGGTAGTACTCACTGCTGCCATTCCTGAACTAAAAATCATCGCAGATTCGGCGTGCTCTAAAGCAGCAATTTTTTTAGCTAAATATTCTTGGTTTGGAGTGTTAAAATACCTTGGATAACGCTTAACAGCAACATCCATAAACTGATATGACGACGACATATATATTGGCGATACTGCGCCTTTAAATTGCTCGTCTTTAACTTCGCCTGTATGTGTGCAAATGGTGTTTTCGCCTAGGTTTTTTTTTGACATGTTTTTAGTTATTTAAGACGTTTCTAAAATACAAATAATCTCTTATACCTGCACCAATTTCCACTTGCCTTTTTTAAACCAAACAATACCTATTACAGCTATAAGTACTTCGGCTAAAGTAATAGCTACAAATACACCAATTGGACCATAACCCAAGGTGATAGCCATAAGATATGCAAACGGTAATTGAATTAACCAAAAGCAAACAAAATTAATATACGTTGGAGTTTTGGTATCTCCCGAACCATTAAAAGCATTGATAATAACCATGCCATAACCATAAAACACATAGCCAGCTGCAATAACTCGTAAGCAGAGGCTTCCATACTTAATCACTTGGTTTTCTGTAGTAAACAGAGCAATAATTTGTGGCGAAAAAATTAAATATACTATAGATACCAACAACATAAAAATAGCACTGTATTTTCCTGTTACCCAAACTGAGGTCTCTGCTCGTTCTGGTTGTTTTGCTCCTAAGTTTTGCCCAACCAAAGTGGCTGCTGCATTGCTCATTCCCCAAGCTGGCATTAAGGTAAACATCATTACACGAATAGCAATGGTATAGCCTGCAAGTACTTCGCTACCAAACTCACTCATAATGCGCATTAAAAATACCCAACTTGAAGTACCAATTAGAAACTGACCAATACCACCAAGCGATACTTTTATCAAGTTCCACATAACCGCAACTTGTAGTACTAAATCTTTAATTGCAATCT